>NZ_JAUBUG010000012.1:19694-114044 GCF_036705345.1 Microcoleus sp. B3-D2 | reverse complement strand
TTCTTCCTTCTTCCCTCTTCCTTCTTCCTTCTTCCCTCTTCCTTCTTCCTTCTTCCCTCTTCCTTCTTCCTTCTTCCTTCTCCCCACTTCCAAAACCTCAATAATATTAGCAGCTTGCGAGGTGCTACCGCTCGCATTCTCAGTATAAAATTGTGCAGTATCTCTACCTTGCGGCAAGTGGTTAATAAAAGGCGAAATATCAACTCCTGCAACACTTCTGCCATCTTCCGCTCTAATTTTAACCGCCGCCGGATTAGTCACCACAAATTCCCTACCATCTCCGGGGATTCGGTTGTAAACTCCCAACTCAATCGCCCTGAGTAAAGTTGATTTGCCGTGATAGCCGCCCCCAACAATCAAAGTAATGCCAGCGGGAATACCCATACCGGAAATCCAACCTCGATTCGGACAATTAAACTCAACTTTTAACGACTGCGGCGATTGAAAAGCCACAGCATTATTTAACAAAGGGCGATGGTCAACACCGCTGCGGCGGGGCAAAATAGAACCGTCCGCAACAAACGCAACTAATCCGTTTTCAGCTAACTGTTTCCGCAGCCAGTCAGCATCTTCTACAGTTTCAACGTGACGGCGACATTCCGCAGCATTTAAGTTAGCATACTTCAGAGATTGACTGACAATTTGCGGGATATCTTCGCACAGCATTTCAGCAGCTTGTCGCCCTAAAATACTGCGCCCGCCCGCTGGAAGTCCGACGGCAAATCGCAGTTCAACTCCTCCTAAATCTTCGATATCGGATGTATTTGAGGAAATGATAAATGCGGAAGTTCGCTCTAAAACTTCTTGTCCGAAGCGAGTCACTGCAATCATACCGCTTTTGCCAGTGCCGCGTTTGCTGCTGATGCTGTATGCGGCTTTGTCAAACTCGCGAATTAGGTAATCTCGCAAGGCTATTTCTCGACTGCGAGAATTGAAAAGTTCGCGGGGAATTTGAGCAATGTTTGGCGGAACTATGACTCTAAATTTACTGGGAGAAGCAAACGGATCTCCCTGAACGTAATCAATAATTAATGTGAATTCAGAAAAGTCGTAATTACCTTTAATGTCTTTGTAGGCTTTGTAGCCTCGATTGTCTAGTTGCAGTAAATGCCGTTGCAGGCTTTCTTTGTTAGTCATTAGTCATTAGTTATTAGTTGGCAGTTGGCAGTTGGCAGTATCAATAACAGTCATCATGCCCAATGCCCGATGCCCGATGTCCCATCCCCAATTCCCAATGCCCATGCTCAATTCCCAATTATTAATTACCTAATTCCAATAATTTAGCCACGGCATTGACAACAATTTGAGCAGAACCGGCGAAAAAAGGTCGATCGATAGTTGCTACTGTATCGCTAGATTGGTGATAGTGGGGCGATCGCAAATTTGCAGTATCCGTCACCAACACAGCACCAATTCCTTTATACCAGAAAGGCGCGTGGTCGCTCCGCAAAACATCGGGAGTCAGCAACCCTTTCAGGGGAACCGGCAGCGCCACCACCGGCGGCAAATCGGCTTTTCCAGACTCCGCAAAACTTTTCAATAGCAGCGGATGTTCCGCATCCCCAATCACAGCGATAAACTCGCCTTTGTCGGGAGAAGTTACCCCCGATGCTTCTAAAAAAGGTTGCGCTGTCAATCCTTCGGGATATTGCTGGCATCCGGGCGTGCGGCAGGCATAACCTACCATATCTAGGACGATCGCTCCCTGCAAATTTTTTAACCGCGCGTCGCTACCTGTAAACGCTAAACTGCCTAAAAGTCCGAGTTCTTCCCTGTCGAAAAATGCTACTTGCAATGTCCGAGGCGTGGGGCGAGAACCCAGCAATCTTGCTACTTCTAAAACTACTGCAACTCCCGTCGCATTGTCGTCAGCGCCCGGGGAGTTTGGTACAGTATCGTAGTGTGCTGCGACTAAAATTGCACCGGCGTTTGAGTCAGTACCTTTTCTCTCAGCGAAGACATTGATTCCGCGATCGAACGGCTGCAACTCTGCGGAAAATCCTAATGTTTGCAGTTGTTGGGAAATGTAGTCTCTCGTAAAAGAGCGAGATTGTTCTCCATCCCGTTCTCCTGCTAAACTATCGACGTGTTTCCACAAGCGGGACGGGTCAATTTTGGGCTGAAAAAAAGTATTTTTTTCAGCAGGAAGCGGTAAGGGAGACGGGTTTTGGGAAGTGTGGATATTGCGATCGAGCCCTAATTCGGGTACACCCGACAACCGCTGCCACGAGTCAGAACGCCAACCCACAGCCGCCACCGCAACTAGAATAAATAGCGCTATCCAAATCAATTTTTTCATCAGTAAGTCTATTTGAGATTTTAGACAGGGCTTACGCACTCCTCGCTCTCATCAACCGTTTTTTTGAGCAGGAGAGAGGACTGCAACGAAGTCTTTTCGTACAACCCGGTTTATCTGTCTAGGACTGTTAGATTTTAGATTTTATCTTAATACCCGAGTTCAAAATAAACCTGTTTCCAAAAATGAAACTCAAAACTCTTAATATTAGCTGTCGCTGAGGCAGTTTTGTGCTTTTTTTTACCTACTAATAAACCAGGTAAAATTATTTGAATGTCGCCGTCAAAGGTTTCTTGCTTATTCGAGTATTCGACGGCGACATTCACCTTAATAATTTACCTTTAACCTTCACAACTCAAAACTACTTTTTTTCCCACTCAATCTCCTTATTCTCCAAAATCAAGCCACTGCTGCTGGGAAAAGCATAAGGAATAGTTTTTGCCGAAAATTCAACTATTTGAGTTGGTTGTTGAAACCACTCGGAATAACTCGGGTTGAGTTGGTCGTACAGTGCTTTCAAAGCTTGGATTTCTGTCTCTAGCTGCGCTGCTGCTTGATTGATTCTGCGAGCTTGTGCTTGCAAGCGTTTTTCCCCGGTTTGAACGTTGTTTTCTACTTCTTGCCAGTGCTGTCCGGCAACCAATTTTTCTAGTTCACCTTGTTTGTAATTGAGTAAAGCCTGTTTTTGTTCCAGTTGCTTTTCAATATTTTTAGTCTCTCGGTCAATTTCCTGGACTTGCTGCAACCACTGCTCCCCAAAAGCAGCAGTTTGCTGGTGGAACTCAGCAATGGCTTCAGGAGTATTATTTTTGGGAAAACTGACTGCCACTCGGCACTCAGAGCGCTGTACGCCAAGTTTTTCCCGCGACTCTTGCAGGGCGGTAATTTCTGCTTGCAGCGCGCGGACTTCTTTTTGGAGTTCTGGGATGGTCTGACTCATGGGTTCAATTAGTGGACCTCTGCATCGATTTTAAGCTAATTGTTTATTTTTCTAACAAATCCCGGTCGCCTCTTTGCGGGAATTATCTAATTTTAGCGCGCTCTCACCCGGTGTCTAGGCAGAATGGCGGATAATTTGTGGCACAATGGCTGATGACATATTTTAGATTAAGATTAAAATTGTAATTAGTTATAAAGCTAAATTATTATCTTGGTAAAAGTTAATTTACAAATCCACATAAATTCCGGATGGCTGGGTTTTCCTATCGTAGAGAAAGTTCTGCTAAACTTTTGAAAATTTATGATTCCTAAAAAATTATTTAAAATTAGGAAATAGAGCAAATGAAAATAATTTTTCAATTAATATTGGGATATTTCGCGGTTGCTATTTTTGGTGTGGAATGTGGCATAAATCCAAAAATGTTACCGACAAGTCTAGGAGATGGGCATGGCACTCTCCTTGTAGAATGGATTTTGATTCGGTCTCAGAAACATAGCTATTTGCGCTCAGCATTTCGCCCCCTTACTTCTGCAAGTGCCACATTATTTTTGGATGATAAATCATCCCCAATAGAGCCAGTACAATTACCGACTTACAATTCTATACTATCTCAGAAAAATCAGATAAAAGAACCTAATTTTAGCTTAAAAATAATCGGTAATTATCTGGTTTTTATTTGTTTATTAATCTCCTTATTGATTAGGGATAAAAGAGTAAATATATTATCCAAGACTATGAGGTTAATTAAAACGAAGTCTGAAACAGATAATGACAAGCTACCAAAAGGAGAAAAAGTGTTGTATCCAAAAAAAGAACTGGATATCTGGCATACTATTGCCCAAATGACCCAAGATTTGCAGCAAGCTGCCGAATATGCTCTCGATATTTGCGAGGAAATGAACCTCTCAATAATTGCGACCACCCCGGGCGGTCATATCCTGTCGTTAAACCAAGCTACCTGTCAACTTTTGGGATACTCTAAAACAGAGTTGTTAGGGAAACCAATAGACGAACTTTTTAAGAAAACTGAATCACCACCACCAGAGTTAGAGTTAGCCAGTTTAACAGCCGAAGGTTCTGTCCGCAACGTCGAAAAAGTCTACCTTTCTAAAGAGCGAAAAAAAATAATTGTACTGCTTTCTATTTCAATTATTCGCGACGGTCAAGGCAAGGTCAGCGGCAAGTTATATATAGCACAAGATATTACTGATAGCAAGCGGGCAGAAAGAAATTTGCGGCGCAGTGAAAAAAAGTTTCGGCAACTGATAGAAACTGTGAATGCTGCGGCTTTTATCTATCACCGCCGAGAGTTGCGCTATGTCAATGCTCAGACAGAAGCTCTGACAGGATATACTCGCGAAGAATTGCTAGCATTGGATTTATACGACTTAATCCATCGAGATTTTATAGAAATAGTTAAAAGCTGGGGTAAATCCAGCCACGCACGCTCAAATGCAGGGTCAAAATATGAATTAATAATAGTCGCGAAAACCGGAAAAATGCGCTGGATTGAAGCAACTGTAGATATTATAAAATTTGAAAAAAAAGCCTCAATATTAATCACAGCATTTGACATCAGCGATCGCAAATTAGCAGAGTTAGAACTAGAAACATCTCTTTCGTTGCTTCAAGCAACCATTGAATCTACTGCTGACGGTATTCTGGCGGTTGACAGTACAGGAAAAGTTCTTACCTTTAACCGCAAGTTTGCCGAAATGTGGCAGTTGCCGGCTTTCCTGCTGGATTCGAGAGATAACAATCTAATTTGGGGGTTTGGAATCAACCAGTTAAAATACCCGGAAATATTTCTCAACCGCGCTAAAGAATTGTCCGATCGCCCCGCCGCAGAAAGTTACGATATCATAGAGTTTACAGATGGCAGAATCTTGGAGCGCTACTCGCTGCCACAGCGCACCGGAGGCAAAATTACTGGTCGGGTATTCAGCTTTCGGGATGTAACGGAACGGGTGCAATCCGAAGAAAAACTACGCAAAAGCGAAGAACGCTTTCACCTGTTGACGCGGGCGACAAATGATGCCGTATGGGATTTTGATTTATTAAAAAATGAGTATTGGTTAAGCGAAGAATTTGAAAAAGTTTTTGGATACAAACTCAATGAAAGTCAGACGATAGGATTAGAATCTTGGTGGCTAAATATTCATCCTGAAGAACGGGAAAGAGTGATGTTAAGCTTCAACGAAGCAATGAATTCAGACGCTCAATGTTGGTCGGAAGAATACAGCTTTCACCGTGCAGATGGGGGATATATTTTTGTGCTAGATCGCGGCTATATCATCCGTAATGAAAGTGGCAAAGCAGTAAGGGCGATCGGCACTATGATGGACATCACTCAGCGCAAGCAAGCTGAAGAAATTATTCGCTATCAAGCTGTTTATGACCAACTCACAGGTTTACCGAACCGGATACTTTTTAACGAGCGGCTGCTGGCGTCATTAAGAGAAGCTAAAAAAACAAAAAAAATGCTAGCAGTGATGTTTTTAGACTTGGACAGGTTCAAAAAGATTAATGATACACTAGGTCACGCTGCGGGCGATCGCCTGTTAGAAGGTTTTGCCGGACGCATCAGCGACAGTTTGCGATCGACTGACACGGTAGCCCGCTGGGGAGGCGACGAATTTACCATACTGCTCCCCGAGATCAATTGCTTAGAAGATGCAGTTAAAACAGCTCAAAGAATATTCAACAATTTAAAGCCAGCATTTAAACTAGAAGGACAACCGTTTCACGTCAGCAGCAGCATCGGCATTGCCCTTTATCCCGATGACGGTGAAGATGCCGAAACTTTAGTCAAAAATGCCGATACCGCCTTGTACCGCGCTAAAGAAATGGGAAGAAATAACTACCAGTTATATACTTCAACGATTAATCCCCAAGGCAGCCAGTTACTAACTATAGAACACAGGCTGCACGAGGCTTTAGAACAGGGAGAATTTGAGGTTTTCTACCAGCCAAAAGTCAACATTACTACTTGGAAAATTCAGGGCATGGAAGCCCTGCTGCGCTGGCAACATCCACAATTAGGTTTAGTTACTCCCGCTACATTTATTCCGATCGCCGAAGAGAACGGGCTCATTGTAGCTATTGGGGAATGGGTGCTGCAAACAGCCTGCACTCAAAATAAAGCTTGGCAGGATGCTTTGCAGCCAGATTTGCGGGTAGCAGTCAACGTTTCGGCTCGGCAGTTCCAGCAATTTAATTTATTAGAAATGGTAGCGAAATGCTTGGAAAAAAGCGGTTTAGCACCCAAGTATTTAGAGTTAGAAATTACCGAGACTACAGCCATGCAAGATGTGGATTATACCACAAAAGTTCTCAGGGATTTGCAGAACATGGGAGTGCAGATTGCGCTGGACGATTTCGGCACGGGTTATTGTTCTCTAAATTATCTCAAAAAGTTTCCCTTGAATATCTTAAAAATAGATAAATCCTTTGTCAGCGGACTGACGACCGATCCGTGCGAACGGGCGATCGCCAAGGCTGTAGCGACGCTGGGGCGAGATTTGAACTTGAGCGTAGTAGCCGAAGGAGTAGAAACTAAAGAGCAGTTGGAGTGTTTGCGCGAACTCCACTGTCAAGAAATTCAGGGTTATTATTTCAGCCCTGCCCTCTCGGCTGGCGATGCTAGCAAACTGTTGGTAAATTCTCAGTTAAGTAAAGTGAAAATTGCTTAATTAGTCATTAGTTATTAGTTATGGTTCTTGACCGCGAATCTTAGTCTCGCGACTTATTTTCCTCCGCTACACCCCCAACCTCATCACTGCTAAAGCGCTGCGGCGGGCCTAAGTTGTCGGGCAATTCGTTAAGATTCTTGCCCCAAGGGTGATACAGCGCTTTAACTTGAGAAATTGTCAGCTCAGGGGCCTCAAGTCCTAAATCCCGCCACGGCAGTTAAAACCTTAGCTAGGTTAGGGACACGGCACGGCTTCGTGTGCTTAATGATGGTCGATCGCGATCGCCCCCGCTTGTTAAAACTTAAAATAGTGTGCAGAATAACCCACTTGCGGCTAAAGACAGAGGAAAATATCGCTACTCCAACATAAAGGCTTTGTCTATGCAGCCGATTCGCACATTTAACGTTTCCCCCTCGCTACCGACAATTCTCGAACCCCTCCGCAAGCTTGCCTATAACTTGCACTGGGATTGGAACGTCGATACTAAAGACCTTTTCCGCCGCCTCGATCGAGACCTGTGGGACTCCAGCAACCAAAACCCGGTGCTGATGCTCGGAACCATATCTCAAGAGCGACTGCAAGAAATGGCAGAAGACGAAGGCTTCATTGCCCAAATGAACCGAGCAGCCCAGCAGTTAGACGATTATCTCAAAAATCGCGCCTGGTACCGCAAACAGCGCGGCACCGAGCAGCAAGAATGCTACGCTTACTTTTCGATGGAATTCGGCTTAGTTAAAGCCCTACCAATCTATTCGGGCGGTTTGGGTGTACTCGCAGGCGACCACCTCAAATCAGCTAGCGATTTGGGATTGCCCTTAGTCGGCGTTGGTTTGCTTTACCAAGAAGGCTATTTCTCGCAGTATCTCAACGCCGACGGGTGGCAGCAAGAACGCTATCCGCTCAACGATTTCTACAATATGCCACTCCACCTGGAACGCAATCCCGACGGTTCGGAATTGCGGATTGAGGTAGACTATCCCGGCCGCAAGGTGTACGCCCGGATTTGGCGGGTACAAGTGGGAACGGTTCCTTTGTACCTGATGGATACAAATATTGAACCTAACACCCGCTACGACCAAGATATTAGCGACCAACTGTACGGCGGTGACAAAACCCTGCGGATGCACCAAGAAATCATGCTGGGCATCGGTGGCGTGAAAATGCTCAAGGCATTGGGGCTGACAGTTACGGCTTATCACATGAATGAAGGCCACGCGGCTTTCATGGCTTTGGAACGCATACGGATGCTGATGGAGGAATATCACCTGAGTTTCGTGGAAGCGGAACAGGTGGTGGTTTCGAGCAGTATGTTTACGACTCACACGCCGGTGCCTGCTGGGTTTGACTTGTTCGAGCCGGATATGGTGATGCACTATCTAGGTCAGTATCCCAAGATGTTTGGCTTGTCGCAAGATGAGTTTTTAGGATTGGGCCGGGAGAATACTGGCGATTTGTCCGCACCTCTGAATATGGCAATTTTGGCAATTAAAATGTCTAGTTTTGTCAACGGGGTGGCCGCTTTGCACGGCGTGGTGTCGCGCCCGATGTTTCAGGGTTTGTGGCCGGGTTTGCCGCAGGAAGAAGTACCGATTACTTCGATTACCAACGGGGTGCACGCTCGCAGTTGTGTGGCGAAGTCTACTCAGGAGTTGTACGATCGATACCTCGGCCCGGATTGGGAAATGACCGGTAAGGACGATCGTCTCTGGGACAGGCTTCCGTCTATTCCTGATGAGGAATTGTGGCGCAATCACGAACGCTGCCGGTCGGAGTTGGTGGTGTTCGCGCGGGAGTGGCTGCAAAAGACTTTGCGCGAGCGCGGTGCGGCCCAAACGGAAATCGAAAACGCGCGGGAGGCTCTCGATCCGAAGGTGCTGACGATCGGGTTTGCACGCCGCTTTGCTACTTACAAGCGGGCGACGCTGTTTTTGCGCGATGTCGATCGAATTATGCGGATCATGCGGGACAAAAACCGCCCGGTGCAGTTTGTGATTGCTGGGAAAGCTCACCCGATGGATATTCCGGGTAAGGAATTGATTCGAGATATCGTTCACTTCATCCGCGAGCACGAGACGATGAGCTCGATGGTATTTTTGCCGAACTACGACATTAACGTTGCTCGGATGATGGTGTCGGGCTGCGATGTGTGGCTGAATACGCCGCGCCGCCCCCGTGAGGCTTCGGGTACTTCCGGGATGAAAGCTTCGATGAATGGTTTGCCGAATCTGAGCATCCTTGACGGGTGGTGGGATGAGGCTGATTATGTTCGTACCGGTTGGCCGATCGGACATGGCGAGTTTTACGAAGATACTAAGTATCAGGATGAGGTCGAGGCGAATGCTTTGTACGACTTGATGGAAAAGGAAGTTGTACCCCTATTTTACAACCGGGATGCTGATGGAATTCCCCGCGGTTGGACGGCGAAAATGAAGGATTCGATTCGCTTGAATTGTCCTTTGTTCAATACTGCTCGGATGGTGAAGGATTACGCGCGGCGGGCATATTTCCCGGTGAGCGATCGCTACCACACCATGACTTCGGATAATTGCGCTCCGGCGAAGGAGTTGTCTCATTGGAAGAAGCACGTTCTCGCGAAGTGGAACGACATTAAGATTGAGGCTGTTGATATTTCCCAGGATAAGGAAGTTAAGGTCAATCAGTCGATCGCTGTTAAATCTCGGATTAATCTGATGGGATTGACGCCTGCAGACGTGCAAGTTGAACTTTATCAAGGTTCGGTTGATGCTAACGGAGATATTGTCGGCGGCGTGCCGGTGGTGATGGAGTATTTGGGAGAAGATGCTAACAATGCTAGCCTTTATACGGCTGACATTACTTATACTTCTAGTGGTTTGCAAGGTTTGTCGTTGCGGGTTTTGCCGAAGCACGATAATCTCAGCAGTCCTTATGAAGCTGGCGTGATTCTCTGGGCACATTAAAGGAAGGAAGAAGGAAGAAGGAAGAGGGAAGAAGGAAGAAGGAAGAGGGAAGAAGGGCACGGATACACGGATGAATTTAACTGTGTTTCCCAATTCTCCCCCTCTCCCCCTCTCCCTCTGGCTGTCTCCTCGTCTCTCTCGCACTCTTTATGGAAGTTCGGGAATGACTATGTAGCCGATTGTGCAACGATCGCCCAATACCACATTCCGCTCTATTTCCTAGTACCACCAGTGAACCCGTATATAAGCGTACAGCAAGGCATCTAGCTGGTCTTCTAAGGCTTTGAGGGTGGCAACACTGGTCGGGATTTCGGGGAGATTTGAACCACCTATGAACGCTGATTCTTATGCAGGATTTTTGCGAAATTCAGAGTGGGTTCGAGGATTGCTCAATATCTACAATAGACTGGCATAATTTCATCAATTAGAGTTGACCTTCTGCCAGTTTTTCTTGTTCTTGGCGTTGCTGAATACAGGTATAAATTCAAGATTGCGGAATTTTTCTAAGCCCAGTCGGGTGAGTTTTGTAACTTCCGATAAAAGTTGATTCATACCGTGAATCAGCAAAGCCCAAAATTTATATCCATCACTATGAAAGCCGCCGAGCAAAATAGTCATGCCACAATAGTCACACTTTTTCACACTGCCATTTCATAAAATTGAAGGAAGCCTTGAGACACCTCTAGTTTAGGTTATTTACCCACACCCGCTGGCTGCTGACGGTTTCGCACTTCCAGAAAAATCAACAAAGCATTAACATCAGCCGGATTCACCCCACCAATTCTGGCCGCTTGGCCAATAGTCAGTGGCTGCACTTTAGTCAACTTTTCCCGCGATTCTTTGGAGAGAGTTGTAATTGCCATGTAATCCAAATCCGCAGGCAATTGTCGGCGTTCATGTCTGACAATTTCATCAATTTGATTTTGCTGTTTTTGCAGATAGCCAGAATATTTGATATCAATTTCCGCACCATCTTTCTCAGCCAACTTCAGACTATAATTGCCTAAATTGTAGCGTTCCAAGTCCACATAATGAAAACCAGGACGACGCAACAAATCAGCGAGAGTAATTGAACCTTTAATCGCTTGTTGAGTATCAGCCAAAATTGCCTTGCCAACTTCCTCGTGCTCTTTCACCCGCGTCGAGTACAAGCGTTCCTTCTCTGCCACAATATTAGCTTGTTTGCGATCGAACAACTTCCAGCGGCGATCGTCAATCAAACCAATTTCCCGTCCCAGCGGCGTCAAGCGTTGGTCAGCATTGTCCGATCGCAATAATAGCCGGTATTCCGATCGCGAAGTCAACATCCGGTAAGGTTCCCGCAAATCCTTCGTACACAAATCATCGATCAAAGTGCCGATATAACTTTGCTCGCGAGGAAACACAATCATCTCCTGATTTTTCGCAAACCGAGCTGCATTAATCCCCGCCACGAGCCCCTGTGCAGCCGCCTCCTCATATCCAGTTGTACCGTTCACCTGACCCGCGCAAAACAGCCCTTCGATCTTCTTAGTCATCAGCGTGGGAAAGCACTGAGTAGCAGGCAAATAATCGTACTCCACAGCATAAGCAGGGCGCATCATCTCGCACTTTTCCAAACCCGGAAGAGTCCGCAGCATTTGCAATTGCAAATTTTCCGGTAAACCCGTAGAAAATCCTTGGATATAAAGTTCAGGAATATCTCTACCTTCCGGTTCAATAAAAATCTGGTGACTTTCCTTATCCGCAAACCGCACAATCTTATCTTCAATACTCGGACAATAGCGCGGCCCCTTCGCATCAACCCAGCCGCCGTAGACTGGAGAAAGATGCAAATTGTCTCTAATTAACTGATGAGTAGCTGGCGTAGTTCGAGTTAAATAACAAGACATTTGTTCCCGTTCGATCCAAACTTCTGGATCGAAACTAAACCAGCGAACCTCTGCATCTCCCGGCTGCGGTTCCAGGTTGGTATAATCCAGAGTACGCTTGTCAACTCTTGCGGGAGTTCCTGTTTTTAACCTCCCTGTTTCAAAGCCCAAACGATTAAGAGTTTCCGTCAAGCCAACGGCGGCAAATTCTCCGGCGCGTCCGGCGGGCATTGACTTATTACCTACCCAAATTGTGCCACCTAAAAAAGTGCCTGTGGTCAGAATTACTGCTTTGCATTCAAAGGCGACGCCAAAGTATGTTTCAACTCCGATTACTTCTTCGTTTTTGCCCAAAACTAAGTCTGTAACCATCGCTTCCCGGATGGTTAAATTCTCTTGATTTTCGACAATATTATTCATTACAGCGGCGTATTCCCGCTTGTCAGTTTGTGCTCGCAGGGCCCACACTGCGGGACCTCTCGAAGAGTTGAGGACGCGCTTTTGTAAGTAGGTGCGATCGGCCATTTTGCCAATTTCCCCGCCTAACGCATCTACTTCGTTAGTAAGTTGGGTTTTAGCCGGGCCGCCGACAGCGGGATTGCAAGGTTGCCACGCAATTTTGTCGATGTTGAGGGTGAGGAGAAGGGTGCGACAGCCGAGGCGAGAAGTAGCGAGGGCGGCTTCGCAGCCGGAGTGTCCGCCACCTACTACGATGATGTCGAAACTGTCTTGGAATTCTACGGGTGTTTGTGCGGTCATGGTCTGCGTTTGAGCGGCAAGGACTCGTACTTTATTTTAGCAGTAATGGCGATCGTTTTGGGATTGGGTTTTTGGCAAAAATATTCATGGGGGATTTTTAACCGCAGATGAACGCAGATGAACCCGGATGGAGGTTGGGTTTAATCTGAATTTGGCTGGTTGATTAGGCTCAAATTCATGCAGATTAATCGCGATTAACATTATGCTCGATAATGCGATCGACAGCCAGCGACCAAAAGAGCAAAATTACCACAACCTTGTTAGGATCGCAATACACATTTGAATGGTTAGAACTTTCTAACCCAAGAGAGCCGCTGTGATGAGTATTCCTCCTCGAAATGCTGGGAACTGCACTCGACTTTAAAAACCTAAGATTGGAGGTTTTGCCGATTAGCCAGACCGAAACTTATCTGACTATTCTGTAAATTTATCCCCAACAGCTAGCAGATTACCTACATCTTCTCAACTCTTCCTTCGCGTCCTAGCGCTTACGCGCGGCTTCGCCTAACGCGCCTTCGCTTCAATAATTCCGTAATCTTGCAGTTTTGCGCTATGTTAGACAAAAAAATCTCAACAAGCGTACACAAGTGAAATACTTCTTCTTATCCGACGGCTGGAAAGTTGGGCGCGTCTGGGGCGTAGGTGGCGAGTGGAGTCACGCCGCCTGGAGGCGCTCGCCGGACATCCAACAGCTAAACCTCTGTCTTGTCGATCGCAACGAAAAAATGTGGCTCTACCGCGTAGAAGACGCCGTACTCATGGTAGAAGTCCAACCAGGAGTCCGTCCCGATCCCGCCGATCCCGCCAAAAATATCGGCAACGTCACCCTCACCAGACTGATCGATGCCGAGCAAGTCCTCGAACGCCTCGGGACGATCGCCGCCCGCTGCGAAATGGGCAACCCACAACTAATGTAATGCCCAACATATTGCAATCGGTTCTAACACTCGATACACTTCTTTAAATAACTTTCATTTTTATGCCTCCACCTTTGAAGGTAGATGGCAGTCGGCAAAAGGCAGAGTTTAAACCCTGCAGGTAACTGCTGGGGATTCAGAATCTGAATTTTCCGTAAAAATAGACATCATCACTTACACCTTGGAGAACCGCAGTCAATGGGACTACCCTGGTATCGCGTACACACAGTCGTCTTAAATGACCCAGGCCGATTGATTTCTGTACACTTAATGCACACTGCCCTCGTGGCAGGTTGGGCCGGCTCAATGGCCCTTTATGAACTAGCAGTTTTTGATCCCACAGACCCAGTTCTGAACCCGATGTGGCGTCAAGGGATGTTCGTGTTGCCCTTCATGACTCGCTTGGGAGTTACGGGTTCTTGGGGCGGTTGGAGCATCACCGGCGAAGGTAACGTCGATCCGGGCTTCTGGTCCTTTGAAGGCGTCGCCGTTGCTCACATCATCCTCTCTGGCCTGCTGTTCTTAGCAGCAGTTTGGCACTGGGTATTTTGGGACTTAGAACTTTTCAGAGACCCTCGCACCGGCGAACCCGCCCTCGACTTGCCAAAAATGTTTGGCATTCACCTGTTCCTCTCCGGCTTGCTCTGCTTCGGCTTCGGCGCATTTCACCTTTCGGGACTTTTTGGCCCCGGAATGTGGGTGTCCGACCCCTACGGCCTGACCGGTCACGTGCAGCCAGTGGCACCTTCTTGGGGCCCTGAAGGCTTTGACCCGTATAATCCGGGCGGCATCGTGGCTCACCACATTGCAGCGGGCGTAGTCGGCGTAATTGCCGGTTTGTTCCACTTGACAGTGCGGCCGCCGGAACGTCTTTACAAAGCCCTGCGGATGGGGAATATCGAAACTGTACTTTCTAGCAGTATCGCTGCCGTGTTCTTCGCAGCCTTTGTGGTTGCGGGTACGATGTGGTACGGTTCTGCTGCTACTCCGATCGAACTTTTTGGCCCCACTCGCTATCAGTGGGACAGCGGCTATTTCCAACAAGAAATCGATCGCAGAGCTCAAGCTACCTTGGCCGGTGGCCAAGGCTTCCAAGAAGCTTACGAACAAATTCCCGAGAAATTGGCTTTCTACGACTACGTGGGCAACTCTCCTGCTAAAGGCGGTTTGTTCCGCGCCGGCGCGATGGTCAATGGCGATGGTATTGCTAAATCTTGGCTGGGCCATCCAGTATTTACTGACAGCGAAGGTCGGGTATTGTCGGTTCGCCGCCTCCCCAACTTCTTTGAAACTTTCCCAGTAATTTTGACGGACAAAGATGGGGTCGTTCGCGCTGACATCCCCTTCCGCCGTGCTGAATCAAAATACAGCTTTGAACAAAGCGGAGTTACCGTCAGTTTCTACGGCGGCGAACTTAACGGTCAAACCTTTGATAATCCTCAAGATGTTAAGAAGTTTGCTCGCGCCGCTCAAAAGGGTGAAGTATTTGAATTCGATCGTGAAACCTTGAACTCGGACGGGGTGTTCCGCACTTCGACTCGCGGTTGGTTCACTTTCGGTCACGTTTGCTTTGCTTTGCTATTCTTCTTCGGCCATATCTGGCACGGTTCTCGGACTATTTTCCGCGATGTGTTTGCTGGAGTTGAGGCTGACTTGGAAGAACAAGTCGAGTGGGGCCTGTTCCAAAAGGTGGGCGACGTAACCACAAGAAGAGAAGAATCTATCTAGATTTCGCCAGCCTCTGGGTACGTGGGAAACTTCCCCGCTACACAAAAACCCGGTTTCTTGAAGAAACCGGGTTTTTTTAGTTAATAATAAAACCAACAATTAAGATAAAATAATACGGCAAGGGAAGATAGGGAAAATTTAACATGGAAAGTGTTGCTTACATTTTGATTCTGGCTTTAGCCATAGGCGTACTATTTTTTGCGATCGCCTTTCGGGAACCTCCCCGGATTGGCAAATAATTAGCTATACGCCTCCAGCAAGTCCAAAATATCTTGAACCGGACTGCGGTTAGCCCGCATCATAGGAATCTAATTTGATGCGGGACTATTTCACCGCTGTGTGCTAAGTGATTTTTCTTGTCCAGCCATTCATCAGACCCCAGGCGGTTAGATGAATGGCAATTTGCTGGCAACGCCTGTTAAAATCAGCAATCATGCGCTGTACCTCCTGCCAACACACAAATAGCCGCGTTCTAGAATCGCGTTCAGCCGAATCAGGTCAAAGCATCCGTCGGCGGCGCGAGTGTTTGAGCTGCCAGCACCGCTTCACAACTTACGAACGCATAGAATTTGTGCCGATTACGGTGATCAAGCGGGACGGCAAGCGCGAATCTTTTGACAGGTCAAAATTAGTCAGGGGATTGATTCGGGCCTGCGAAAAAACCGGTTTGTCTTCCGGGCATCTCGAAACTCTGGCCGAAGAAATCGAGGCCCAACTCCAAGGTCGATCGCTCCGAGAAATCGCCAGCTCAGAAATAGGGGAACTGGTGCTGTTGCACCTGCGGCCGCTCAGCGAAGTCGCTTATGTCCGTTTTGCCTCCGTATATCGGCAATTTCGAGGGATCCGAGATTTTGTAGATACCCTAAATCACCTTCAGAATCCCCTCAACGAAGCTGAAGATGCAGAAACTAGACCGAATTTTGACGCAGATTTGCCGGATTCGGAATCAGCCGATCGAGAAAGCCCAGCATCCTGCGCTAGTCCCAGCTAAGCTCGCTTAAATTAATTTATAGAAATATTCTGGGAGATTGAAAACCGTGTCGCGAGGAAGGCCCGGAGGAATAGCGACTCAAGGGACTCTCATTAGAGCGAGTGTTCTTTTTTCTCAGTAAGAGTGCTGGGTGTGATATGATCGTCATCGGTCTAAAATAGAGTATAACTAGACAACGTAAAAACTTAACTGGATTAGTTGAGTGCGTAGTCACACCTAACGGTGTTGCAGTTTAGGAAAGCTCGGATTTGAACAAAACCTAACTAAAGATCGGTGACTAATTAAATACGGTAGGGCATACCGAAATTTACGCTTCTGGAGAAACCGACCTCTACTTAGACTGGAGTCATCCTGTCGCCAGCAAGTCGGCTCGTTGAATGAAGAATCTCAGTTTATTTATACCTGAGAGTGTCAAAATAGTCTACTTGACTCGGAATGTTAAGATTAAACGTTTTAACACAGAGTATGGAGTAACAGTAATGGCAAGCGCTGGTGTGCAGTTGCACCCGGCAAAAGTTAGCAAAAACTGACTTTAGTAAAAGATTTGGAAAAAAGTTAATCGCTTTTTCACCAACATCTCTAATATCTGCCGGCACAAACGAAAAACATGAAGGAGAGAAATCCTAGGAAACTATTCGCATGGTCAATCTCAAAACCACAGTCAAAGACATCGGCTTTACTCACGAAGATTTTGCAGCCCTACTTGATAAATATGACTATCACTTTAGCCCGGGCGATGTAGTAGCGGGTACAGTTTTTAGTATAGAACCGAGGGGCGCTCTGATTGATATCGGTGCTAAAACAGCAGCGTACATTCCCATTCAGGAAATGTCGATCAATCGAGTCGAAACCCCTGAAGAGGTATTGCAATCAAACGAAACTAGAGAATTTTTCATCCTCACCGATGAAAATGAAGACGGACAATTAACCCTGTCCATCCGGCGCATCGAGTATATGCGGGCGTGGGAAAGAGTGCGACAACTGCAAGCAGAAGATGCCACAGTACGATCGCAAGTATTTGCCACCAACCGTGGCGGCGCACTCGTGAGAATAGAAGGCTTGCGAGGCTTTATTCCCGGTTCTCATATAAGTACCCGCAAACCGAAGGAAGAATTAGTCGCCGAAGAATTACCATTAAAATTCTTAGAGGTAGACGAAGACCGCAACCGCCTAGTGTTGAGTCATCGTCGCGCCTTAGTTGAGCGCAAGATGAACCGCCTCGAAGTCGGGGAAGTCGTCATCGGTACAGTACGCGGTATCAAGCCTTACGGTGCCTTTATCGACATCGGCGGCGTCAGCGGCTTGCTGCACATCTCGGAAATTTCACACGATCACATCGATACGCCTCATAGCGTCTTCAATGTCAACGACGAAGTGAAAGTGATGATCATTGACTTGGATGCCGAGAGGGGCCGGATTTCTCTCTCCACCAAGCAGTTGGAACCGGAACCGGGCGCGATGGTCAAAAATCGCGAATTGGTGTACGAAAAAGCTGAGGAAATGGCAGCTAAGTTCCGGGAGAAAATGCTCGCTCAAAAGCAAGCTAAAGCAGGCATAGACGTTCCTGTAGACTCAACTGATGCTGATGATGACTTCTCCGACGAACTCGAAGATGTGCCCTCAGCAATGGAAGAGGATCTGCCGGAAGTAGCACCCGAAGTAGCACCCGAAGCAGCACCTGAAGCAGCACCCGAAGCAGTATTAGATGTAGAGGAAGAAATCCCTCCTGCGACGGAAGAATAATATCGTAGTTAGTGTGATTAAAAGAGGGAAAATTCCCTCTTTTTTTTTAGTTAGTCATTAATTATTATATCAATTCCGGTTGCACCGGAATTATTGTTGACTGTTGACTGTTGACTGTTGACTGTTGACCGAAAGCATCTAGGATACAAGCCCCTAGATTCATCCGTGGAGAAATAAAAAACGTGTCTCCGATAAACAAGTCCCCGAATTTATCCGTGGGGTCAATGCTTCAATTATTTAATCTTTAATCTTTAATCTAAAATCTTTAATCGATTGACTGTTGACCGAAAGCATCCAGGATACAAGCCCCTGGATTCATCCGTGGAGAAATAAAAAACTTGTCTCCGATAAACAAGCGCCCGAATTTATCCGTGGGGTCAATGCTTCAATTCTTTAATCTTTAATCTTTAATCTTTAATCTTTAATCGATTGACTGTTGACCCAAAGCATTCAGGATACAAGCCCCTGGATTCATCCGTGGAGAAATAAAAAACTTGTCTCCGATAAACAAGCGCCCGAATTTATCCGTGGGGTCAATGCTTCAATTATTTAATCTTTAATCTTTAATCTAAAATCTTTAATCGATTGACTGTTGACCGAAAGCATCCAGGATACAAGCCCCTCGATTCATCCGTGGAGAAATAAAAAACTTGTCTCCGATAAACAAGCGCCCGAATTTATCCGTGGGGTCAATGCTTCAATTATTTAATCTAAAATCTAATATCATTTCCGGTTACACCGGAATGAGGTTGACTGTTGACGGGCGGGTCGCAAAACTGAATGGTTGAGTGTTAACTGTTGACTCGATTTTATTATTCCGATGCCACCGGAAACGATATTAGTCGCTGCTGGGCGGTTGACAATTCCCAATTCCCAATTCCCAATTCCCAATTCTTAATTACCGAGATTTAAGATATTTCTGTAGACCGATGCAGCGATCGCACTTTGAATTAAAACAAATGACAGCGCGATCAATCTGCCTAAATAGGCATGGCCTTCATGGTGCTAATTTGTTAAGATTTATCAAGGGCAGAGAAATCCGCACAGGTGCAAACTCATCAAAATTCTCACGCCAGAACCAACCAGACGAGCAAAGTATACAACAAAATTCTTATAAATTTCTTGCCCTGAGGCTCAAAGGCAAGTGGATCATGAACATCGAACTATTAAAAGAAAAATTAGAACAGCTAAAAAAACGTCCCAATGCTAGCAAAGGAACGATCGACCAAATCGGAAATTGGTTAACCGGTTCCCACATTTTGCAGAGATTGAGAATTAATCCTTACTACGTAGCAGGGGATACAGTCAAGAATGTTAAAAAAATTACTTCGGAATTTCTGCACGGAGTGAAAGCCGGTGTCTTTGACTTGCACTGGGATATTCACTGCCCCCACTGCAACATGATTACAGAAGAATTTAAGGATTTGGCAGACACATCAGAAATGTCTTTTTGCCCGATGTGCGAGCGCGAGTTTAAAATTGATTTGCTCGATCGTGTCGAAGTCACTTTTTCGTTGAACAAAGAAATCGAAGACCCGCAACTGCGGCCCGTCTGCGCTCCCCCTCCCGTACTCCAGAGCAAACTGCAACTGGTAACGCCTTTATACTGCACCGAATCCGAGATAGTTAGCTTAGAAAAAGGTCGATACCGCTACTGCTGTCCCCTGACTTTAGCTAAAGGCATTTTAAAAGTTGAAGGCGAAGAAACAGAAGAGATACAAGAAATTCAACTCCAGCAGTTGGCCGGCCCAGATTTCGATAAAAAAGAGCTTGCCGTGCGTCCGGGAAAACTCAAGATAGAATTAACTAATACCGAACACAATTTGTCGGGGCTGATTTTGCATTCAGATGAATTGCCCGATGAATTGAAAGTAGAACAACTGCCCCTGCGACTGTCAGGAATCCAACTGCTTCATCACCCGGATTATAAGCGTTTGTTCGGCGATCAAGTAATATCGGAAAGAGAGCGAGTCAAGATTCGGGCGATTACTATTATGTTTACTGATATTACCGGTTCTACCAGAATGTACGAGACACTGGGAGATACTAAAGCTTACAATATTGTGCGCGACCATTTTGAAATTTTCTTTGAGTCGATCGAGAAATTTGGCGGTAAAGTCATTAAAACCATCGGCGATGCCGTCATGGCTTCCTTTATCAGCAACGAACAAGCAATTATGGCTGCCGCTGGTGCTGTAGCCTGTTTGAGAGAGTATAACTCCACTCGCCAACCACAAGAGTGGATTCAAGTCAGAATTGGCATTCACCGAGGTACAGCTTTGCTGGTAAATCTTAATAATGCGATCGACTATTTTGGCTCTACAGTCAACAAAGCCGCCCGAATTCAAAATCTTTCTAAAAGTGACGAAGTTTCGTTTTCCGAAGATGTTTACAGCGACGCAGCATTTTTAACAGCATTAAAAGCTGCTGGAGTCTCCGAAATTCAAAAACGAGTAGAAGATTTAAAAGGAATACAAGGCGCACAAGTCGCTTATACTGCTAGAATTAATACGGAATCAGTAATCCCGCTGTCTGCTACACTTGTCGCTGAAAAAAGCTAAGTACATAAGCAGATATACTACTTGGTTATTGCCAGCCTCTCGTTGCGATCGCCCCAACAGCAGATAGACTTGTTCGAGAGCGCTCAGATCATGGCTCCCACAGTGTAGCTCATTTTTAAGGGAGCTTCATAATGCCGATAACTTAAGTAGGCTTTGATAAAAATAGTCCGAATTACTCAGCATTACGCTTGCCAGGTATGTATTCTACTAAATAACAGAAGTCGAGGACTTCACATCATGACTTCTCCTCAATTATCTCCAGAAAATACACTCGAATCGATCGCACCAGTCGCCCTCGATTGCGAACAATTAACCGAAACCGATGCCCCCTTTCCCATTGTTGGGATTGCCGCCTCAGCAGGAGGTTTGGCAGCATTCACGGGGTTACTGAGCCATTTACCGACCGATACGGGTATGGCGTTTGTGCTGATTCAGCATTTAGAGCCCAATCACAAAAGTCTGCTGAGCGAGATTCTCGCGAGAACTACGCAAATGCCTGTTAATGAGGTAAAAGACGGCGTAGCTGTAGAACCCAATCAAGTCTACGTTATTCCGCCCAACACCAAGATGGTGGTATGTAAAGGCGTGCTGCAACTATCACCGCGCGAGAAGGTTTATGGCAAATATATGCCGGGAGATGCGTTCTTTACCTCATTGGCGATCGATCGCGGGCACAAAGCAATCGCCGTAGTTTTATCCGGGGGAGACGGAGACGGTTCACTCGGGCTCAAGGCAATCAAAGCAGCCGGAGGCATGACTTTTGCTCAATGTCAAGGCACAGCAAAAGTCGATAGTATGCCGAATACCGCTGTTGCCACAGGCAATGTCGATTTCGTTCTGCCACCGGAAAAAATTGCCGACGAACTGGCAAACTATAGTCACCATCCCCTTCTGACTGGCCCGCTTCCCCTGACAAAAGTTGAGGAATCCCCCGAACAGGGAGATGCCCTGCCAACTATTTTTGCGCTGCTGAAATCCACCACAGGCGTTGATTTTAGTCACTACAAACCCACGACGATCTCTCGACGCATCCAGCGACGGATGGTGTTGTACAAGCTGGAAAGCTTGAATGATTACGCCCAACATCTTCGACACAATTCGGCTGAAGTCACAGCCCTGTATGAAGAAATCCTGATCCACGTTACCAGTTTCTTCCGTGACGCCGAAGCCTTTGAAAAGTTAAAAGACCTGGTTTTCCCCAGGATTACCCAAAATAAATCGGCCGAAACTCCGATTCGGATTTGGGTGGCAGGATGTTCGACAGGTGAAGAAGTTTATTCGATGGCCATTTGCTTGTTAGAGTTTTTGGGCGATCGAGCCATCCAGCCACCGATCCAGATTTTTGCCACGGACATTGGCGAACAGGCTATCAACAAAGCGAGGTCTGGCGTCTACTCAGAAAACCAGATGGTAGATGTTTCACTAGAACGACGTACTCGCTTCTTTATTCCCGAAGTAGGAGGTAGCTATAGAATCAGCAAGGCAATCCGCGAACTTTGTGTATTTGCCCGACAAGATTTAGGCAGCGACCCGCCTTTTTCCAATATCGATTTAGTTAGCTGTCGCAATGTGCTGATCTACTTGGGAGAGTCATTGCAAAAAAAAGTGATGCCGATTTTCCATTACAGTCTCAACCCAACGGGCTTTCTCCTGTTAGGCACTTCTGAGAGTACCGGAGAATTTTCCTACTTGTTTACTTCAGTGGATAAAAAGTCTAAAATTTATGCCAAAAAGTTGACTGCGACTCGTCCCAATTTTTCGTTTACGCCGAGTTCCTATCCCGTAGCTAAAGCACCTGAACGGCAGGAAGTGAAGGACAATTTTACGAATAGCTTGGATTTACAACAAGAAACTGACCAACTGATTTTAAATCGATATGCCCCAGCCAGTGTGGTTGTCAACGAGCAGATGAAAATCCTGCAAGTGCGGGGAGACATCGATCCTTACTTGAGAGTGGTAGCCGGAACGCCCGACTTAAACTTGCTGGCAATGGCAAGGACAGGCTTGCTGGTTGAACTTCGCACCGCGATTTATCAGGCACAAACGCAGAACGCAACCATTAGGAAAGAAAGGGTCTTGCTTGAAGTGGGCGGACGATCGAGTATCGTCAATTTTGAGGTGATTCCGTTCCAGCCACAGGCCGTCGAAGGACGCTACTTTTTGGTGGTATTTGAAGAGGCTTCACCCACGGTGCTTAACCTCAGCATCCTCACTTCTGAAAGCTTAGATCAAGCTGATCTATATCCTGAAATTGAGCTGCTGAGGCAGCAAGTTGCAGCCGCTAACCAAGAAAAAACTGCGGCTCAAGCCCAACTGCAAGCGGTGATCCAGGATCAGGAAAGTCTCAACCAAGACCTCAAAGTTGCGAACGAAGAAATCCTATCGAGCAACGAGGAGTTGCAAAGCACCAACGAAGAACTAGAAACCGCCAAAGAAGAGATTCAAGCCACTAACGAGGAACTCACCACCACTAACGAGGAACTTCGCAGTCGAAATATTGAACAAAGCCTGGTCAATAACGATCTGACCAATTTGCTGGCTAGTATCAATATTCCTATCTTAATGCTGACCAACGATTTACAAATTCGACGCTTTACGCCAACGGCGCAGGAACTTTTTAATCTGATTCCCACAGATATTGGACGACCTTTTAGCGACATCCGATCGACTCTTGACGTTCCTGACTTGGAACAGATGATGTTGGAGGTGATTGATACTCTCCAGACGCAAGAACAAGAAGTCCAAACTTTATCGGGATATTGGTACAACATCCGCATTCGTCCTTACCGCACAACGGAAAACCAGATTGATGGTGTGGTGATGGTTTTGATCGATATTGATTCTCTAAAACGCAGTGCCAGAACCTTGGAGGCAGCGCGAAATTATGCTGAGGCGATCGTGGAAACTGTGCAAACGCCTTTAGTCGTGCTAGATGCTGATTTCCGAGTGAATAAAGCAAATCGCTCGTTCTATGAAACGTTTCAGGTTTCATCCTCAGAAACAGCGCAATCTTCGCTGTTTGAGCTAGGAAACGGGCAGTGGAATATCCCCCAATTACGATGGATTTTGGAAGATATTCTGGTTAGTGATGTTCGGCTTCAAAACTTTGAGTTGGATCACGTGTTTGAGCAGATCGGGCCCAGAACCATGCTGCTTAATGGTTGTAAACTTCAACGAGAAGATCGAGCTTTAATGATTCTGTTGTCGATCGAGGATATCACTGAGCGCAAGCAGTTGGAGATACTACGATCGCAGTTATTGCAGCATGAGCAGTTGGCCCGCCAACAAGCAGAAAGTGCTAACCGTGCTAAAGATGAATTTCTCGCGAATCTCTCCCACGAGCTCCGCAATCCCCTGACTCCGATCCTGGGATGGGCACAAATCCTGCGCTCCGGCGTGCTTAAGGAAGCAGCGGCTAATCGCGCTCTAGAAGTGATCGAGCGCAGCGCTAGGACGCAATCTCAGTTAATCGAAGATCTCCTGGATATTGCCAGGATTACGAGCGGCAAGCTCGCTCTTAATACCAATTTGATGGATCTGGTTTTGGTGGTGCAAGCTGCGCTGGATGGGGTTCAATTATCAGCGGATGCCAAAAATATTCAACTTGTTTCGCAGTTGAGTTCTGCCACTGTTTTAGGCGATGCTGATAGATTGCAACAAGTTGTGTGGAATCTTCTGTCTAATGCAATTAAGTTTACTCCGGCGGGAGGAGGAGTGGAAGTAACGCTGTCGGCGATCGAGAATCAGGCTCAACTTCAAATCAGCGACACGGGAAAAGGCATTCGGGCAGACTTTTTGCCGTATATTTTCGATCGTTTCCATCAAGTCGATTCCAGCAGCAATAAGCGGAATCAAGGGCTAGGATTGGGTTTGTCGATCGTGTGTCATCTGGTAGAATTGCACGGAGGAACGGTGGAAGCGGATAGTCCGGGTGAGGGACAAGGAAGTACAATGACTCTGAAATTGCCGCTGGTAGCCTTGCCTCAAAAGTTGACATCGGCTATCAATTTAAAAACAATCGCTTTGGCTGCGCCTTTGAAGGCCTCTACCGATATTGTCCCCTCTCTCGAAGGCTTGCACGTTTTAGTTGTAGACGATCTGAGCGATACGCGCGAACTCTTAGCATTTGTGCTAGAAAGCTACGGGGCTGAGGTTTTGACGGTTGCATCTGGCAGAAGTGCGATCGCCGCTTTGACTCAAAATCCCGGCCAATATGACGTGTTAATATCTGATATCGGAATGCCAGAGGAAGATGGGTATTTCTTAATTCGAGAAGTGCGAACTCTTGCTGCGGAAGCCGGAGGAGAAATCCCAGCGGTTGCGCTGACTGCTTATGCGAGCGATAAAGAACGCGAAAGGGCGATAAAAGCGGGTTTTCAAACGCATATTTCCAAACCAGTGCAGCCCGTTCAACTAGCATTAATGGTTGCCAATTTAGCGGGACGATTTTAATTTATTGATTGTAGGGACAAAACAATGTTGTGTCCTAAATTTGTAGGGACACAACAAGACTCATCTCCAAAAAAGCCTGTTTTGAACAGGCAAGAGGGCTGTTCAAAAATAATTATTGGAGATGTCTAATGTTGTATCAGGATTTTGTAGTAACACAACGATTGCGGGCAATTAAGAATTGCCAAAAATAGCGCAATATGGGAAAATAGAAAAAAATATAAAAATTACGGAGTTCAGATTCTTGGTAAATATTAAATGTCGGGGTATTACCTTCTCAAATATCGAAGCCGTAATCTTTGACAAAGACGGCACTCTAGAGGATTCTCAAGAATTTTTGAGACTCTTGGGGATGAAGCGATCGCGCCTCGCAGACGCTCAAATTCCGGGCGTTGGAGAGCCTTTACAAATGGCTTTCGGCATCGAAAGCGGCAGCATCGACCCCACGGGCTTGCTAGCAGTCGGTAGTCGCAGGGAAAATGAGATTGTTGCAGCGGGATACATCGCGGAAACCGGCCGCGGATGGCTGGAATCTTTAACTATTGCGCGCCGCGCTTTTGACGAAGCTGACGAAATGTTTAAAAATAGTGCTGTTTCTCCTTTATTTGTCGGCAGTTTGGAGGTGCTGAAATATCTTTCGGAAGCTGGTTTAAAGCTGGGAATTCTTTCGGCGGCTACGACGGAGGTTGTGCAGAAATTTGTGAAACACCACGCATTAGGTGACTACATTCAGTTAGAAATGGGAGTGGATTCAACGGTTCACAAACCCGATCCGAAATTGTTTTTGGAAGCTTGTGAGAAACTCGGAGTAAATCCCGCAGCAACTTTGATGGTGGGAGATTCAGCGGGCGATATTCAGATGGGTAAAAATGCGGGCGCGGCTGGTTGTATCGGGATTTGTTGGGGGAAGGCCCAGGTTAGTCATTTGGAAAATGCTGATGTGGCGATCGCATCTTTGGATGAAATTAAAATTTTAGCAGATTGAGGTAGAGGAACGGCAATGCCATTTCCTCCACATTAGGACACGGCATTGCCGTTTCCCTACAAATCAAGACACGGTGTTGTCGTTTCCTTCAAATTAGGACACTCCAAGAGCCCATTGGTGACAACTTAACGTACAACCGATAGTCCGGCAGGGGTTGAAACCCCTGCCTCAAAGCTAAAGTCCTCTTAAGAGGACTGAGAAGAAAAATTTAAGATTCATTAGTCCTCTTAAGAGGACTTTCGCTATTAGACAGGGAATTCATTCCCTGGCGGACTGACGGGCGGACGGAAGGATTGGGCGGACTGACAGTTTAAGTTGACACCAATTGGCATTGCCGTTTCCCTACAGCTAACAACGCAAACCGAGAATTACGACATCTCTTTCAACACCGTCAAGTTCGGCAACTTGCGGCAGATATCCCCACCGCTGAAAGCCAAATTTCTCAAACAATCTTACACTGGGCTGATTGTGAGCAAAAATTATTCCTATGAGAGTTTTAAGCTTCAATTCTGGACTCCGCACAATTGCCGATTGCAATAAATTTTGTCCGATTCCGCAGCGTTGGCGATCGGGTGCGACGTAGATGCTAACTTCTGCTGTATGCTGATAGGCGGCGCGTCCGTAAAAAAGCTGAAAACTCAGCCAGCCAACAATATTTTGTTCTGATTCCATTACCAAAATCGGCCAGGAAGTGGGGCAGTGTTCTCTGTACCAAGGGAGGCGGCTTTCGACTGAGACTGGTTTTAAATCTGCTGTGGCCATTCTGCCCGGGATTGCTGTGTTATATATTTGGACAATTGCTGGCAAATCGCTTTCTTCTGCGTCGCGGATTTTCATCGTTGGGTTGAGGGTTGACTGTTGACTGTTGGCTGTTAACTGTTAACTAATGACTAATAACTAATGAGTATTGTACAGTTCCATAATATCGCTGAGGGCCATCCGCGAATTTGCTCCCAAAGTCAGCGGCGATGTGTGTCCTCGCTGCAAGTGTTCTGCCGCCGCACAGCCGATCATTGCTGCGTTGTCTGTACAATATTTTAATGGCGGAAACAATACTCGCAAGTTGTGTTTTGTGGCTGCTGCTTGTAAATTTTTTCGCAGTCCGCTGTTTGCTGCAACTCCGCCCCCCACTACAATAGTGGTAAGCCCGAAATTTACGGCGCAGTCGATCGCTCTTTTTGTTAAACCCTTGGCTACTGTTTCCTGAAAGCTGGCAGCAATATCATTAATTGTAGAGTCAGGCAAGATGCCTTCCGCACCCACATTGTTATTTTGTTTCTTGAGTTTCTGCACTAATTGCAAAACTGCGGTTTTCAAGCCGCTAAAACTGCTGTCGTAAGGATGGTAGCCGCCACCAGGCAAAGAAATTCTGCCTTCTGGTAGAGGGTATGCTTGGGGATTGCCAAGGGCGGCCAATTTGTCAATCAGCGGCCCGCCGGGATATCCTAGCTGCAACAGTCTCGCAACTTTATCAAAAGCTTCGCCGGCGGCGTCGTCGCGCGTGTGTCCTACAGTTTCATAAACGCCGCAATCTTTGACGTAAATAAAGCTAGTGTGTCCCCCGGAAACTAACAAACACAAAAACGGTGGCTGCAAGTCGGGTTCGGTAAGGTAAGAAGCGTAGATGTGCCCTTCGAGGTGGTGGACGCCTAAAAAAGGTTTTTGATGGACTATTGCCAAGCTTTTCGCCGCTGTCAGCCCGACTAACAATGCACCTACTAAACCGGGGGCACAAGTCGCTGCAATGCCGTCAATTTCTGACCAACTCAGGTTTGCTTCGCCGAGACACTGGGCAATTACCTGATTTAGCATTTCTAGGTGACTCCGCGAAGCCACTTCCGGCACTACTCCGCCAAACTGCTCGTGGATTTTAATTTGCGATGCTACAACATTGCTGCAAACTTGACGATTCTTAACAATTGCTGCTGCTGTTTCGTCACAACTTGTTTCGATTGCGAAAATGGTTGCCATTAACTGGTAATTTTATTTGATAGGTTAGTTATTGCTAGCTTAACTAATTCGGCGCAAGTCCCCCGCTCTACCTGTACTCAGGTTATTGTTAAGGGATTTTTGCCCGATCGACAGGTAAGGCCATCATCTGATGCAATGAAGGAATATCCTCGCGGCATTGCTAGCTCAGCATTGACCTATCAAAACGCGAATCCCTCATTCTATTGGGATTTGCCACATCAATGATGGATACTTTACACTGTCAACAAACACGGTAATCTGGGTTCCAGATTGGCAAGTTGAAATGCTTGTACAAAAACTTATTGTTTTGTAACAAAAGGAAACAATTCCATGCGACGATTGTTTGCTGCAATTTTAGTGTTGAGTGTCTGGTTCAGTTTTGCTCCAGTTGCTTCGGCTTACAATTTAGTGCCGTGCAAAGACTCTCCCGAATTCCAGGAACTGGCTAAAAATGCGCGTTCTACGAATGGCGACCCGGCATCTGCGAAAGCACGATTCGATCGCTATTCTCAAGCTATGTGCGGCCCGGAAGGATACCCGCACTTAATCGTAGACGGCAACTTGAGCAGAGCAGGGGACTTTTTGATTCCTAGCATACTGTTCTTGTATATGGCAGGTTGGATTGGTTGGGTGGGCCGTTCTTATCTGCAAGTTACCAAAAAATCAGCAACACCAGAGGAAAAAGAGATTATTATCGACGTTCCTTTGGCCATCAAATGTATGCTGAGCGGCGTTTTATGGCCTCTGGCAGCTATCACATCAATCACCAGCGGTGAAATGTTTGCCAAGGAAGACGAAATTACTGTTTCCCCCCGCTAAAATTGGGAAATGGAGAAGAGCTAATAGCTAACAGTTAAGTAATTAACTGCAAAGTAGCAATTAGGCGTAGACCGATCGGCAATTACCAACTGTCTCGAATTTTCAGGAGCAGAATTCATGCAATACTTTGTCAAGTTTCTTTCGACCGCACCAGTATTGGCTATCCTTTGGCTATCTATTCAAGGCGCGGCTTTAATTGAATTTAACCGCTTTTTCCCCGACCTGCTTTTCCATCCGATGCCTTAAGATTTGAGGGAAATTAGGTTGCAAAACCTAGGAGTTAAAAGTTGAGAGTTTTGATTTTTGAATTATGAGTTACAGGTTAATTTAAAACTCAAATATCAAAACTCTCAAACCATACCAGTTCATGCTAGACAGCGCATAAATAGGTAAAATCCAAGGATATCAACTATTTAGTTATCAAATTAGTTACCAATGACTAATGATTAATGACTAATGACTAATGACTAATGACTATTGACTATTGACTAATATTGTGAATCGATGAAGTCTTATATCGCCGCAGCAATTCAAATGACTAGCTTGCCTGACCTGCAAAAAAATTTGGTTCAGGCAGAGGAATTAATCGACCTGGCAGTGCGTCGGGGTGCGGAGTTAGTTTCCTTACCAGAAAATTTCTCGTTTATGGGAGAAGAGGAGGAAAAGATTGCTTCAGCAGAGGCGATCGGACTCCAAAGCGAAAAATTCCTCAAAACGATGGCCCAACGGTTCCAGGTAACGATTCTGGGCGGCGGATTTCCAGTGCCGACTGCAGGGGGGAAGGTATACAATACTTGTTTGCTGGTAGACCCAAACGGCACTGAAGTGGCAAGGTACAGAAAAGTACATTTGTTCGATGTGGATGTTCCCGACGGCATTACTTACAGGGAATCGAACACTGTGAAAGCTGGTGAAGATTTGCCGTCGGTTTATGTGTCGCCGGAGTTGGGGACGCTGGGACTTTCGGTGTGCTATGACGTGCGGTTCCCGGAAGTGTACAGGCATTTGTCGTACAAGGGGGCTGATATTTTGTTCGTGCCGGCGGCGTTTACTGCTTACACTGGCAAGGATCACTGGAAGGTTTTGTTGCAAGCTAGGGCGATCGAAAATACTTGTTATACGATCGCCCCTGCACAAACTGGCCGCCACTACGGCCGCCGTCAAACACACGGTCACGCGATGATTGTAGACCCTTGGGGTACGGTTTTGGCGGATGCTGGAGAGGAACCGGGTGTGGCGATCGCAGAAATTAATCCCGATAGATTAGAACAAGTCCGCCGCCAGATGCCGTCGCTGCAACACCGGGTTTTTATTTGAAGGAATTTGGAGATTAATTAATCTCCAAATTTCAGTCCCCGTCAACGACAAGACCTGAAAAGTTTTTATTCTAGCGAGGAATTGTGTCGGTTCGTACACAAAAAAACTTAGATCGTGTGCGCCCAGAACTGAGTTGGGGCGGGTTTACGGTTGAGATAAAGCCGATCCCCCCTAACCCCCCTTAAGAAGGGGGGGACAGGAGTGTTATCAAAGTCCCCCTTCTTAAGGGGGATTTAGGGGGATCGAGACGGGTAAAAGCGAAATTGATCGAGGGTTTTTTTCCCAGGAGATGAACGGCCAATAACTCACGATAAAATATCTAATGCAGGTTCAATGGGCGTGCACTTCTGCTAAAAGGCGAATTGGCGAAAGTAGAATTGCACGAAATGCGTCTTTTTGGGATAAATGAAACACACTCTTTCGGTTTTAGTTGAAGATGAAGCGGGTGTCCTCACTCGAATTGCTGGTTTGTTTGCCCGTCGGGGTTTTAATATTGAAAGTCTGGCCGTTGGCCCGGCGGAACAAGGGGGAGTGTCTCGGATTACGATGGTTGTACCGGGAGATGACCAAATTATCGAGCAGTTGACAAAGCAACTGTACAAGTTGATTAACGTGCTTAAAGTTCAGGATATAACGGAAATTCCCTGTGTGGAACGGGAGTTGATGTTGCTGAAAGTTAATGCTGCTAGCGGGACGCGATCGGAGATAATTGAGTTAGCTCAAATTTTTAGAGCGCGAGTTGTGGATATTGGTGATGATACGCTGACATTGGAAGTTGTGGGAGATCCCGGTAAAATGGTGGCGATCGTCCAGGTTCTAAATAGATTTGGGATTAAGGAAATTGCTCGTACTGGGAAAATTGCCCTGACGCGGGAGTCGGGGGTCAATACTGAGTTTCTCAAGTCTTTGGAAGCGAAACTTTAAGGAAGTTGACGGTTGACTGTTGACTGTTGACTGTTCACGGTTGACGGTTGACGGTTGACTGTTCACGGTTAACTTGTATGGGTTATTAATTAATTGTTGGCTATTAATTATTTAAAGAAGCTAATATGGAAAGCTTTCAACAGCTACAAGTTTATCAATTAGCTGAAAAAATATCAAACGAAATATGGTTTATTGTTAAAAAATGGGACGAGTTTACGAAGGATACGATGGGCAAACAAATAGTGCGATCGGCTGATAGTGTTGGTGCTAATATTGCAGAAGGACATGGACGCTATAGCTGCCAAGATAATCAGCGTTTTGTTAAAATTGCCAGAGGCTCATTAAACGAAACAAGACACTGGTTAAGACTTGCCTACGCTCGAAATCTTTTAACTCAAGAACAGAGCGATCGCCTGCATCCCTTATTAAATGAACTTTCCCCAAAACTGAATGCCTATCTTAATTCACTCAAACAAAAAGCCAAAGGTTAACAGTCAACCGTCAACAGTCAACCGTCAACAGTCAACCGTCAACAATCCAATTACCATTTAGGTTGACTTTCTATCAAAAGTGTGGCTGCCATGCTGTCTATCGGCTTTGAGAAAAAGTATCCTTGTCCGTATTCGCATTGCAGCGCTCTGAGTAAATTAAGCTGTTCGCTGGTTTCGATTCCTTCAGCAATTACATCCATACCTAAATGACTGGCTAAAATTAAAATTGTCTGTACGATGGCTTCGTTGCCTTCATCTTCAGTCATGCGGCTAACAAAAGCTCGATCAATTTTTAAAGCATCAGTTGGAAAAGTGTGCAGGCGGCTTAAAGAAGAATAGCCAGTGCCGAAATCGTCAATATATAATTGAATTTCTAATTTTTTCAATTCCGCGAGGATAGCGACTGCTGATTCGGCATTTTCCATGATGACGCCTTCAGTAATTTCTAACTTTAAACTGCGGGGGTCAAGCTGAGTTTCTTGTAAAATTTCGCGTATGCGATCGATTAAATCCGGTTGTTTAAATTGTTGGTTAGAAAGGTTGACGCTGACAGTCAGCGGCGGATTTGTTGGGAATGTTTCGTGCCACTCGTGGATCTGACGGCAAGCCGATCGCATCATCCACCAGCCCATAGGTATAATCAATCTAGTTTCTTCAGCTACTAAAATAAACTCGCCAGGAGATACGACACCCCGCTGCGGGTGATACCACCGCAGCAGCGCTTCAAAACCGCTGATTTTACCGCTGATTAGAGAGACGATGGGCTGATAGTAAAGCTGAAATTCCTGGGAGTCTAAAGCGCGTCGCAGGTCGTTTTCCAGTTGCAAAAGGGCGACGGCGCGAGTGTGCATACTTAAGTCAAAAACTTCGTGGCGAGCTTTGCCCAATCCCTTCGCATGATACATGGCAGCATCTGCATCTCGGAGCAGTTCTTCAGGTCGATCGTACAACATGGGTAAGGGGGCAGGGGGAACAGGAGAGTCGGAAGATAAGCAAGACAAAGAAGTTTCCCGATCGATATTTCCCAGATTTTCGAGGCTCGACAGTTTGCTGGTTTCCCTTGGATACGTAGGAAAACCAGAACAAACAATCCCAATGCTAGCACTGGTAAAAACTTGATACTCGTTAAGGTAAAAAGGCTCTGCCAGTTCCGCTTGCACTCGTTCGGCAATCACGATCGCATCCTCGGTGCTTTTGATATTTTCCAGCAAAATAGCAAATTCGTCGCCGCCGAGACGGGCAACAGTATCTCCAGCCCGCAAACAGATTCCCAGGCGCTGGGCGATCGCGATCAGCAACCGATCGCCCACTAAATGCCCCAAACTGTCGTTAACAACCTTAAAGCGATCGAGATCGATAAACAGCACCGCAAACAAAATCTCGGGACGGCGTTTTGAAAGAGCGATCGCGTGCCCCAAGCGATCCATAAATAAAGCTCGGTTGGGCAAACCGGTTAGCATATCGTGCAAAGCATCGTGTACTAACTTATCTTCTGCTATTTTGCGGAGGGTAATATCTTCGACAGTGCCTTCGTAGTAAAGTAAATTTCCGTCAGGGTCGCGAACTGCCCGGCCGTTCTCGGAAACCCAGATAGTAGTGCCGTCAGCCCGGTAAACTTGGGACTCGAACTCAGACACAAAACCGTGTTTTTCGATCGCGCGCAAAAACTCGACCCGCCGGTTGGGATCGACGTAAAGTTGGCGGTCTATGTCTTGGATATTCGCGATCAATTCGGCGGCCGACTCGTAGCCGTAAATTCTCGCCAAAGCAGGGTTAGCGCTGAGGTAGCGTCCGTCGGGCGTTGTCTGAAAAATGCCTTCGATCGCATTTTCAAAGATACTGCGGTATTTCTCTTCCGCCTGTTGCAGCGCGAATTCTGCCTGCTTGCGATCGGTGATATCCGTCAACGTGACGAGATAGCCTAGAACTTCACCGCTTTTGGTCATTTCTGGCACTGCTTGCCAAAAGACCCAGGTTGTGAAGTCACCCTTGCAAAAACGGTACTCTAACTTACAGGGCAACTTGTCTGTGACAGCGCGATACCACTGGCTCAAAACACGCTCGCGGTCTTCCGGATGCACACTTTGTGCCCAACCTTCGCCTATTGCCTTTAGCGCAGTCAGTCCCGCCATCTCCAAAAATCGCTCATTGACGTACAAGCAATCTCCAGCAGCGTCGGCGCGGAAAATCCCCACCGGCAGTATTTTTGCCAAGGTGTAATAGCGGTATTCGCTTTCTAGCAGCGCGCTGGCTGCTACTTTAGTCTCTGTGATGTCAAACATTGCCCCTTGAAGAATGACAGACTTGCTTGCTTCATCGCGAACTGCGGTCGCTTGATCGCGGAACCAGACGACTCGACCGTTGCGGGCGATCGCGCGGTATTCTGAAACCAGCGACCCCTCGCAGAAGATATCTTCTCCATCAGTGAATTTCTGTGTGGCGTTTTCAACTAACACGCGGTCACGGTCTTCTGGGTGAACGAGTTTCAGCCACAGGTCGGGATCTGCTCTCCATTCAGCTACAGAATAACCTAGAAAAGTCTCAATTTGCGGGCTGATGTAAAGTTTGGCCGCCTTGCGGTTGAGGGGAGAAATGTAGGTGACAGCGGGCATTTGTTCTACCAGCGCGCAGTATTTCGCTTCTACAGTGGACAGTGCTGCTTCTAGGCGCTGCCGCTCTAATTCGGCGGCGGCCCGTCCGGCAAAGATGCTGAGAATTAATCGGAATTTGGCAAGATGTGCTTCGACCAGGGGTCGATCGTGAAAAATACAAATAATGCCTAAAGGTTCCCCGTAAGAGTTTTTCAGCAAGACTCCCAGGAAACTGCGCGCACCTGTAACTATCGGTCTGCGGTCTTCTGGAAAGGTTTCCCAGAGGTAGTCGGGACACGAATACATTCCCGCCTCCAGCACCCGCGCTTCGGGAGTATTGGCGGTGTCGCACTCAAAGTTTGGCTGCTGCTGCTGCTGTCCGTCGCTCCAAAAACTGATAAGTTGCAATCTATTGGCCGCAGCATTGGTGCGTGCCTTCGACTTAATCGATTGGGCAGCGACGGCGGTGCGAACTCCTAGTGCTGAGGCTAAGTGGCAAACTAAGGCATCAAAGAATTCAGCTCCCCCCGGCGAATCAGTAGCTGCTAGGATTTCGCCCAGCAAATGTTCCTCTAATTGCTCGGAAGCAGTAACTTTGGGAGGATTCTCGGCATTCGGGCGATCGAGATTTTCTCCCATCGAACCCGAAATGCCCAGACTTAGGCTTTTGCAGGTTCCAGGCCCCACAACAGGCGAAGAATTCACGCTTAGACGCTCTTGCTTGGCGAAGAATACAGCGCGGCCCATACCTAAAACTTTACCCAAGAAGCTGTCAGTTGCCGGCCACAGATTTGAGTTCGGGAAAGTCAAAAAGTTTTTCCGCATTTTCAATCCCGCAGATAAATCGTTGGGCTTTAATTCTGCCAACTGCCGTTGCTCTTGGGCTAGCGGTAGACTAGATGGCCTTCGGTGGCACTTGAGATAAATCACGGACACCAAGGCTAAAGTCGCCGATAATCCCAGAAGATATACAAGAATCTCAAAGTAAAAAAATAAATCTAGCTCGAACATCGATTAGCACCGCTCGACAATTGTTGTAGTTATCTGAAGCCAATCTATTTAAAAATAACTAAGTATCGCCACGGATGAGTAACGAATACAAGGTCAGATCGCCGTAAAAGCGACAAGAGAGTTAGCAGTTCACAAAAAACCGGGCAATACTTGGCATTACCGAACTTTTTGTGGTTATTTTCGTACAGGATAAACCCGTACAGGTGAAATGGCAGACATATATATACGGTTGTGGCACTCCTCTAAGGGTGAGTTTGCGTTTACTTTTATAATCGTATTTAACGCTGCATTCACATCAGCATTAATCCGACTTTCCTTGAAAAACCTAAACCACCCTCGTTTACCTCTCTTACCCTGGTAAGACTCTTGCTTACCTACAGGCTCTAAATCCCCAAACCTGCGCTTATTTGTATAAGATGCTTGTGTAACTATTACCTTGATACCGAATAACGCAGTTTGGTAAGTAATAAATTTTATGAGCTGGGTAGGAGGAATTACTACAAAATTCTTATGCTTGTTTTGTAATTTTATATATTGTTTATTCCTCACATTTGTACCAACAATTAACGGAATTATTTTCTCATCCACCAACCGCTTGATAATCAAAATGGTGGTTTGATGAAGGTAGTTTTCTAATCGCTTGTTTCGATTAAAGGTGATTTGCTGGATTTGGCGCGTGGTAGATTTTCCCTGGTCAAGTTTTGACTGTAAAAATGCTCGGCGCTGATTGAAACCTTGATTAATTGATTTGAGATGTTTTTTATCATATATAGTTGGAGTAACTGTTGGGTTATTGGATGCCAAAACTACGAGGTTATCAATCCCTAAATGTCTACCTGGTCTGAGGTGGCAATTTAAATCCACCAACGTTACAGGCTTTTGATTGGCAAACTTAATAAAGTATATCGCTGCTGTAAAACCTCTCCTTACCTTGATTAAATTTGGAAAGTTTGTAGAAATTATTATGTCATTTTGAGATAAATGAAGTAGTTCATTATTTTTGTCACCTCCCCTTTTTTCTAGCGATTGGTTATCATGAATGAACAATTTACGGTCCCAGATTTTATCTTGGTATTGGGGGAGGCTGGGGAGAAATGAAAATCGAGGTAGATTTCGGTCATAAGCTATTCTTGACTTTTGGCAATCCTCCCTATCGTGAAGAAATTGTTTGAGAACTTGATTGCTAATTTTAGCAAATGATTGAGAGCCGTATGTAGGTTTTAAGATGGCAGATAACTGTCTGATAATTCTGGTACTACCAACTTTAGATCCAGAAGTAAAAAAGTATTTTCTCATATAATATTTACCCTGATTGTAGAGATTTATCGACAGAATCGATAAGTCATCAAACTGTTTATAAAACTGATGCTGTCCATCTATGTAAGGCCTTTCAACAACAATCATAAATTTTGAGATAAACGAAAAGTTTTTTGTTGCTTTGCTAAGCAATATACAATAAAGTCTAGGGATTATCCGATCTAGTGTAACACCCATGATGAAAGCGATCGTTTTTCAAACGCCCGGAAGCCCGTCCGTATTGAAGCTGCAAGATATCCCCGCCCCTACTATACAAACAGAAACTGATGTTTTGGTACGCTTGCGAGCGGCGGGTATCAATCCGATCGATACTAAGTTGCGATCGCGCGGCACTTTTTACCCCGATAAAGCTGCTCACGTTTTGGGGTGCGACGGTGCTGGAGTCGTAGAGGCTGTCGGTGCTGGTGTGCAAAGTTTCCAAGTGGGAGACGAGGTTTTTTTCTGCAATGGCGGTTTGGGCGGGTCGATCGGTACTTATGCTGAGTTTGCCGTTGTAAACGAACGCTTTCTCGCCCTCAAGCCTGCTGCTTTAAGTTTTGTTGAGGCGGCGGCGGCACCGTTAGTTTTAATTACAGCTTGGGAATCGCTGTACGATCGAGGGCGCTTGCAAGCCGGCCAAAAAGTGCTGATTCAAGCTGGTGCAGGCGGTGTCGGCCACGTCGCGGTACAGTTGGCGAAGTTGCAGGGGGCAGAGGTTTGCACGACTGTCAGTTCTGAGGAAAAAGCCAATTTTGTCAAGCCCTTAGGTGCAGATTCAGTTATTTTATACAAAAATACCAATGTTGTCGATGAGGTTTTGACTTGGACTCAAGGACAAGGAGTTGATTTGGCTTTCGATACAGTCGGGGGAGAAACTTTTTACCAAACTATTCCGGCTGTGAAGATTTATGGAGATTTGGTAACCATTTTGGAACCCGATCCAGCTTTGGGCAATTTGAAAACAGCGAGAATGCGGAATCTGAGAATTAGTCTGGAATTAATGTTAACACCGATGCTGGAAGGTTTGGTGGAGGAACAGGAACAGCAGGCTCATATTTTGCAGAAGTGTGCTCGTTTGTGCGATCGCAACTTGCTAAAAATTCACGTCAGCAAAACTTTCCCTCTCGAAGAAGCGCAAGCCGCTCACGAACTGTTAGAAACAGGCTCAGTAACTGGTAAAATAGTGCTTGAAATTGGGGGTTAAAAATGCGGATGGTTAAATTTGCGGGTTGAAGAATCGCAGGCGATTGAGAATTGGGGGCGATTTTCCCGAGACTGTTGGCGAATTTAAAAAGGGTGAAACCAAACATCCCATAATCATCGCAAGAGAACTATAGCAATCATTGCAGGAGTCGTAAAAAGATGTAGGGGTAGTGCCTTTCTTTGCCTACCCCGGCCTCATGGGGCAACCACGGGGGGTTTGCCCCTACAAGAATTACACAAATGATGCGAGGATTGCTATATAAACAAGAGCGAAAACCCCATAGGAAAAATGCCGCTGTCGATCGAGAAATTTGGGGGTTAAGTGCTGAAGTTGACACGACGCAAGGCACGGCGGCGTGTCCTAATTGTGAATAACTAACGGCGATTCACTTGTAACCAAATTTCCAGCGTCACCAGCAGCCACAGCTTCAGTCCATAGCGGGGAAAAACTTCTCCACGATAGTTTAGCCACTCGCGGATTAGTGTTCGATCGAGGTAAGGCGCGATCGCCGCATGACGATTCAGCAGCAACGATCGCGCTTGCCGCTGCCAATCCCTCAAAAACCACTGCTGCATCGACATCACCATCCCACTTTTCGGACGGTTGACAATGACATCGGGCAGCAAATCCGCCACAGCAGCCTTGAGAACCGCTTTTTCCTGCGCGCCCGAAAGCTTATATTCTGGCGGAATTTGCAAACTCAGCGCCACCATCCGCGCATCGAATAGGGGCGATCGAGCTTTTAGTCCCGCCGCAGCCGTGAGATTATTCACCTTGGTCAAAATGTAATCGGCTCCTTTAAACTCAATGTTGAGCCGCATCAGCCGATTCAAAAACGTCGTTTCTGTCTGTTGCAATTCCTCAGCAAAGACGGAAGGCGCATTCTTCACCTTTTCCCAAACCTCCGGCTTCAGCAAACGTGGCAAATCCACATAGCATTTTTGAAACGAAGTCAAGTAAGCTGCGATCGGCTCGGCTTTAACCTGAACCGAACCGTACAAACTATTCAGCAGCATCGGCTTATTTTTCGGCCCGCCAAAGCACGGATCGCCGCCTTCGCCATTCAGTACCACGTCTGCGAATTGCTTTGCCGATCGCCCCAGCAGCAAATTGGGAACCGTCAAGCCTTCCCCCACCGGATCATCCATCGCCGCCAGCGTTTCCGGTAGCAACTCCCAAATTTGTTTTGGCGAAACTTCTAAAATATGGTGCTCAGTGCCACAATGTGCTGCGACGATGTTGGCAAATTCAATCTCGCTGGGATATTGAGCGCCAAAGTGCATCGAAAAAGTGTGTACCGGGCGATCGTGCAGCCTTGTGGCGATCGCCGTGACGCAACTTGAATCAATACCACCCGAAAGATATGCTGCGACTGGTTCTCCCGCTGGTAGCGCTTCCTGCACCAGTTGTTCCAAAAGCGATCGCACTTGTTGACTGTGCCATTCCAAAGGGCGATCGGCGTTAGTAATTTGCTCCTGTGGCTGCCAGTATCTCTGCGCCTCAATATCGGGTAAGTACAGGTAGCTACCGGGCCGCAACTCTCGCACGCCTTCCCACAGCGTTTGTGCTCCGGGTACAAATGCACAGCACAAATAGTCGCGCAAAGCAACTAAATCAAGTTCTCGATCGTGATACGGATTGAGCGATCGCAGTCGAGGCGCGATCCAGCGAGTCGTTCCTGCACGGGTGTAATAGAGCGTTTTGGCTCCCACGCGATCGCGCCCCAGACACAAGGTTTGCTCGTCTCTATCCCACACAGCAAGGGCAAATTGTCCTTCCAGTAAGCTCAAAGTTTGAGGGCCTGACTGTTCCCATAGCCGCCCGACGATCGCCAAATCGGTCAATCCATCTGTGTCAATCTGTTGTTTGAGCGTGGGGGTGCGATCGAAGCAGCAGTCACCTACCAGCACAAATCGCTGATCGGGGCTGAAGGTGGGTTCAGCTCCGATTATGGCAAAACCGGAAGTTTCCCAAGTTGCAGGGCGCGATCGGGCTGCAGGGCCCCAAGCAATGACCCAATTCGGGTAGATAGACTTCTGAGTCTGCATTTTAAATTAGACATCTGCTACACAAAACTTGGCTAAACTTATTTAAGTCTCACCATTCAATCAGAATTACTTCTGAAGGGTCTGCTTCCTGTTTCATCCAAGGGAGTCGGCCCCTTCTTGTCCACAGGCGTTAATTCGGGCGTAGCCCACCCTAATTGGTTGAAGCTTTTAGCTATGAGTCATCCACTATTTTCAACCAATTTAACGAAGCGCGGACTCCCGTTCGACCTTGTAACAGGCTGGTCAGTTTTGACAAAACCGTGGTTTACAAACCAGATAATTAAGCCTTTTGTAGGCATTGGTGTAATCATACTGCCCAAAATGTTAATCAGTCAAGTTAAGTATGACCAATTTTTGTAAACTGACTTTCTGAGTAAATGCGCTGGTTTCCTAGTGTTCTGTCAGGGATTAACTTGCCTTCACTTTCAAAGGCGCCGTAACGTAGAACATGAGGACTCCTACTAATTTTGCGAACTCTGCCACTTTCCACATAGAACTTTCTCTCAGCAATCAACTGTGGGTAAGTTTGGGAAACTATTTGGCACTTAATTTTTGCTCCCATAATTATTGTGGAACAGGCATCTTGCCTGTTCAAAACAGGCTTTTCTGGAGATGACTATTACATTAAAAAACGTTTGAAAGTAACTTATAAATTAAGCGGAAAATAGCTGTTCCAGCGATCGCACCCAAAGCACCCAACCATCCCACAAATAACACGCCAGTGATCGGAGAATTCGGATAAATCGCAAGTGCCGCCGTCTGCAAAGCCGGGAAAAACCACAGCAAAGCCACAGTACCTCCACCAATAATCAACATCTCAGTTTGTTCGATCGCCCTGCGGTACTGCCCGTAAATCAAACCCGCCACAATCATCCCCAACAATCCGATACTCAAGCCTGGAGATGGCAGCAAACTCGTCAGGGCGATCGCCAGCACCCCTCCCTCAAAACCGGTAAACGCCGCCCCCGACAAAACCTCCCAAATCGAAAAAGTCGCTCTCTGCGAAGGTTGCAGCCCTCCTGGAGGAGTCGCAGGAACAGGTACAGGAGGCTGCTGAGTCGGTGGTAGCTGCTGAGTCGGTAGGGGAGTCGGAGTCCGTAGGGTCGGCGGCTGCACCACGATGTTAGGCTGTTGAGGTCGAGCCATCAAAGCCGCTTCCACCTCACTCGCAGATTGAAAACGCTGGCTGGGAGCTGATAATAACATTCGATCGAGAACGTGAGCCAAACGCGAACTTACCTGCACCCGCGACTGCCAATTCCACTCGTTTCTGTAACTATCAAAAAGCTCCGTCGGCTGCAAACCGCTCAGCAAAGTAATACAAGTCACAGCCAAAGCATACAAATCCGTTGCCGGATAAACTTCTTGCCCGCTCATCTGTTCTGGCGGAGCGTAACCCAAAGAATAAATACCAGTCGAAGCTTTTGCACTCCCAACACTTTGTGTTACTTGTTTAACAGCCCCAAAATCTAATAAATAAAGCCGACCGTTTTTACCCCGCATAATATTAGCAGGTTTGATATCTCGGTGAATCGAACCGCGAGAGTGTACAAAATCGAGAACCTTCAAAATTTCCCGCAGCACCTCCACCGTTTCCGCCTCCGAAAACCTGCCTTTAACAGCCTGTTCATCCTCCAAGTTTATACCGTCAATAAATTCTTGAACCAGATAGAAAAACTGATCGTTTTTTCCCGGCTGCAAACTCGTAACAGTCAGCTCAAAAAAAGCCAGCAAACTCGGAATTTGGGAATGTTCGTTTCCCAGTTCTTCCAGTACCGCCGCTTCCCGTTCAAACAGAGTTTGAGCGATTTTTAGCTGGGGCGGAGTCAGACTTACCGACGGCTGCAAAAGTTTAGCAACGCACTGCCGCATCGCGGGAGTATAGCGGTCTCTGGCCAAAAATGCCGCCCCAAAACCGCCTTGACCCAACAACCTTACGGGCAAATAGCGCCCGCTCAAAATCATGGGCATCCCGCAAGCGGTGCAAAACTTTTGCTGCACGGTTTTCAGCCGCGAACTGTCATCGAGGTCGGGAAAAAAGTTTTGAGGGCGCGGGCAGCCCGGTCGGGTGCAGTAAACTTCCATTTTTGTTTGGTAAGAAGAAGGAAGAGGGAAGAAGGAAGAGGGAAGAAGGAAGAGGGAAGAGGGAAGAAAAAGTGATTGTTAAATCAGATTTCGATTTCTCAACTAACCGCGAACTGCTAACTGCCAGCGACCTAAGAGATTAACTTCCCGCCGAGTTGGGAGTTGCTATTTCTATGAATCCCAAATCGAGAGCCGGGGGTTCTTTCTTCTCCAGGATGGTCGAATAAGTAGCAAACTGGGGCAAAATTTCATTGCTGAAAGCCTCTGCTGCTTTAGAACGGTAGCGGTTGGGGTTGTAAATCAGCGACAAAATGCGAGTTACTAAAACTTCGTCCATTTGAGATTTGTGCAAGACGCCCATGAGCAACTCTTTTTCGATCGCCGAAACCGAGACAAAAGCAGCTCCCAGCCCCGACTGAACGGCATTTTTAATGGCTTCGATCGAATTTAGTTCCATCTCTATTTTCAAGCGGCGCGTGTCTATGCCGCAGCGAGTCAGTACCTGATCGATTACTTTGCGGATCGTAGACTGCGAATCGAGGGATATAAACTGCAATTTGTAAAGGTCTTCTTTTTGGATAGTTTCTTGTTGTACCATCGGGTGAGATGGAGGGAGAATTAAAGCCAGTTCGTCCTCAGCGTAAGGAACAATTTCTAAAGCTTCTACAAGTTCGGTAGGAATCTCTCCGCCAACAATTGCCAAATCGATTTGCCCGTTGGCCACACTCCATGCCGTGCGGCGGGTCGAGTGAACGTGAAGCTGTACTGCTACATCCGGGTACTTCTGCCGAAACATTCCGATCATCCGGGGCAGCAAATAGGTTCCTGTTGTTTGAGAAGCGCCGACGATCAAAGTACCGCCTTGGAGGTTTTGCAAGTCTTCCAGAGCTCGACAAGTTTCCTGGCAAAGCGATAAAATTTTCTCGCCGTAACTCAGCAGCAGGTGTCCGGCTTCGGTCAGTTGCGCCCGCCGCCCCCCCCGGTCAAACAGCGGCACGTCCAACTGTCTCTCTAAGTTTTGCACCTGCAAGCTAACTGCTGGCTGGGATACATAGAGGCTGTCCGCGGCGCGTTTGAAGCTTCCTTCAGAGGCGATCGCCTTGAGAATGCGTAACTGGTCTAAAGTGAAAGGAAGGTCAGACATATATCTAAATTGTCAGTTGTCAGTTGTCAGTTGTCAGTTGACGGTTGACGGTTGACTGTAGGCAGCGAACAGCAAACAGCGAACAGTCAACAGCGAACAGTCAACAGCGAACAGCGAACAGTCAACAGTCAACAGCGAACAGTGAACAGTTAACTGACTGATAACCGCTGAATGCTCCCATAGATACTTTGTGACACAAATTGGCCGAGAATCAATAACTTTTCTTAATATTTGCAATGACGATCGACTTGGCGCTCGACTCCCACTTAGTTATTCTGGGCCTGTTACTGGTTTTTGCGATCGCCCACAGCGGTTTAGCAGCCCTCCGGCCCAAAGGTGAAAAGCTAATCGGGCCTAGACTTTACCGCGTTTTTTTTGCCCTTGTCAGTTTGCCGCTAGCCGTCATTCTGATTGTCTACTTTTTCAACCACCGCTACGACGGCCTGCAGCTTTGGCAAGTACAGGGCGTCCCCGGAGTTAAACCCGCAGTTTGGATACTTTCGGCAATTTCCTTTCTGTTTCTGTACCCAGCAACTTTCAACCTCCTAGAAATTGCCGCCCTCCAAAAGCCCCAAGTTCACCTCTACGAAACTGGCATCATTCGCATCACCCGTCACCCGCAAATGGTGGGACAGGTGATTTGGTGCGTCGCCCACACCCTGTGGATTGGCACTAGCTTTACCCTCGTCACTTCCATCGGTTTGGTACTTCACCACCTGTTCGGAGTGTGGCACGGCGACAAGCGGCTTCAGGCTCGTTTTGGAGAATCCTTTGAAACCATCAAATCTCGAACCTCAATTATTCCTTTTTTGGCAATCCTACAAAAGCGTCAAACCCTTGAGTTGCTTGAGTTTTTGCGCCCTTCCTATGTAGGGGTTCTCCTTTTTACGGGCCTGCTGTGGGAAATTCATCCTTTTTTGATGCGTGTAACTAGGAACATATACTGGTAGCATGATCCCTAGGATAGAAAAAAAATTATTAAATTTTGAGGGCTCATGGTGTTGTCGGTTAGCGAACGCACTTTTGCACAAGAGGTGTTTCAAGCCTCTACCCCCGTTTTAGTTCACTTTTCGGCTCCTTGGTGCGGTTTGTGCCGCGCGATCGACCCCACCCTTAAGACTTTTGAGGCACAGTGGGCCGAAAAAGTCAAGCTCGTAGGGGTGAATGCCGATCAATGTTTCAAGTTGGCCCACACTTATCGGCTGACAAGTCTGCCGACGCTGATTTTGTTTGAGGGCGATAAAGTTCGATTTAGATTGGAAGACTACAAAGGACGCGAGGAACTGCGGCGGACTCTGGATTCCTGGATGCTGGCGGCTCACGTAGCTTCCCCATCTCAACGGCTGCAACTTCAGGAAGTCGCCAACAGATAAGGGTTCCAAGGCATTCTGCTCTTGTTTAGAAGGCCTTCGGCTTTTATGTCGGAAGCAGAAGGCATTCCCCATTTGTCCATCAACCATCCCACACCAAAATAAATCTCGCCGTCTTGAAGGTACAGGACTGTGAGATTTGTCGTATAGTTTTAGTTTGCACCGGAATAATTTTCGGCGTTTATGGCGCTCGTCTCGCCTGCGATGAAAAAAGTAGTGCGATCGTCTCGCTCGCGATGGCACTCGGCTATAGCAATACTTAAAGAATTGGATCGAGTATTTTGGCCCAGTCGCGCAGCCGTGTGCCACAATTTGTAAAGAATTGTGGCAATATCTAGTAGAAACTTTAAATTACCTATCAGTCATGGAACTGCTTTATCAATACGCTTGGCTGATTCCAGTCCTGCCGCTGGCAGGCGCAATGCTAGTAGGTCTAGGCTTAATCACCTTTAACCAGGCAACCAACAAACTTCGACAAGCAAATGCGATATTAATCGTCTCCGCACTCGGAGGGTCAATGGTACTCTCTTTCGCATTGCTGTGGAGTCAACTACAGGGCCACGCACCCTACACCCGCACTATTCAGTGGGCTTCTGCTGGCGACTTCTCGCTGAATATGGGCTATATCATCGACCCCTTGACAGCGGTAATGCTGGCGATCGTCACTACGGTCGCCTTTTTGGTGATGATTTACACCGACGGTTACATGGCTCACGATGACGGGTACGTGCGCTTTTACGCCTACCTGAGCATCTTCAGCGCGTCGATGTTGGGTCTGGTAATCAGCCCGAACATCGTTCAGATTTACATTTTTTGGGAACTGGTAGGTATGTGTTCGTACCTGCTAGTCGGATTTTGGTACGATCGCAAACCCGCTGCTGACGCTTGCCAAAAAGCTTTTGTCACCAACCGCGTCGGCGACTTCGGCCTGCTGCTGGGCATCCTCGGCATTTACTGGGCCACCGGCAGCTTTGAATTTGAGGTGATGGGCGAACGCCTGCACTCCTTAGTCGAATCCGGCGCCCTTAGCGCGACTCTGGCGACACTCTTCGGCGTCCTCATATTTTTGGGGCCAGCAGCCAAATCCGCTCAATTCCCCCTCCACGTCTGGCTGCCAGACGCAATGGAAGGCCCGACACCGATTTCTGCTCTGATCCACGCCGCGACAATGGTAGCCGCTGGCGTATTCCTGATCGCTCGGATGTACCCAGTGTTTGAAGGGTTGCCGGCAGTCATGAATTTGATCGCCTGCACCGGCTGTTTTACGGCATTTATGGGTGCTTCGATCGCGATTACCCAAAATGACATCAAAAAAGGCCTCGCCTACTCCACCATCTCCCAACTCGGCTACATGGTGATGGCAATGGGCGTCGGCGCTTACAGTGCCGGACTTTTCCACTTGATGACTCACGCTTATTTCAAAGCAATGCTGTTCCTGTGTTCAGGTTCAGTGATTCACGGTATGGAAGCAGTTGTAGGCCACAACCCCGCTCTCGCTCAAGATATGCGAGTCATGGGCGGTTTGCGGAAATATATGCCGATTACCTCTGCTTGCTTTTTAATCGGAAATTTGGCAATCTGCGGAATTCCGCCGTTTGCTGGTTTTTGGTCAAAAGACGAAATCCTCGCCAGCGCCTTCGCAGCAAATCCCGCTTTGTGGGCTGTTAGCTGGTTGACGGCCGGGATGACCGCGTTTTATATGTTCCGAATGTATTTCAGCACCTTTGAGGGCGAATTCCGGGGCAATGACAGCGCTATCAAGCGGCAACTCCTGCAACCCGGTGTTGTTTTTGGCCCGGGAGCGATGAACGTTAAGGAATTGGAATCAACTGGCGACAGTCACGATGAGCACGACCATTTGCCTCACGAATCTCCTCTGACAATGGCTCTGCCGTTAGTCTTGCTGGCAGTACCTTCTGTGTTTATCGGTTTTCTCGGTACGCCGTTTGCCAATTATTTCGAGCAGTTTGTTCGCGCTCCCGGCGAGTCTCTCGAAGAAGTTTTGGCACACGCTGCTGAGTTCAATTTGACGGAATTTTTGATTATGGGCGGAAGCTCTGTAGGTATTGCTTTGCTGGGCATTACTTTGGCTTCTCTGATGTATTTGAGCCGTAAAATTGACCCAAGTGCGATCGCCCAAAAAATCAAACCGCTTTACGAGTTCTCCCTCAACAAGTGGTATCTCGACGATATCAACGAATTTCTCTTTGTCAAAGGCAGTCGCCGTTTAGCGCGGCAAGTCATGGAAGTGGATTTGCGAGTCGTCGATGGTGCCGTCAACTTAACAGGGTTTCTCACTCTGGTTAGCGGCGAAGGTTTGAAATACTTTGAGAGCGGTCGCGCTCAATTTTATGCCCTGATTGTGTTTGTCGCAGTTCTGGGTTTTGCGATCTTTTCAGGAGTCAGTTAAATGGGTAGGGACACGGCATGATCCTTTAGTGTCAACAAACAGGTAAAACCGATAGTCCGACAGTCCGACAGGGAATGAATTCCCTGTCTCAAAGCTAAAGTCCTCTTAAGAGGACTGAAGAACTCCTTAAACCTCTTATTGTGGCACAGGCATCTTGTCTGTTCAATACTGGCTTTTTTGGAGATATCTATTAGTCCTCTTCAGAGGACTTTCGCTATTAGCCAGGGGTTGAAACCCCTGGCGGACTCGCGGAATTGCAGATGATCGGCTTAAGTTGACACCAATGGGCAATGCCATTTCCCACCAGAAGATATTTTAAGAACGGGTATTAGCTCAAGAACTCACAATTGACAATTAGCAAATAGAAATAAATCTTTCATTCAACTTAACTGTTGCGATCGCATAAATTGTCCAAATAATAGCAAAAAAAAATGTTCCGTCTAAAGAAAGTATAAAATTTAGGCTAAAATTGGCAAAATGTGTTTAAACCTAATAACTGATGGATCATTTTAAAACGCAATGGATACAGCTAACTTTCCCTGGTTAACAACAACAATTCTGTTTCCCATTGCTGCGTCCTTGCTGATTCCTTTAATTCCCGATAAGGATGGCAAGACGGTGCGGTGGTATGCCCTAATTGTGGGTTTGATCGATTTTGCCCTACTTGTTTACGCTTTTTACACTCAGTACGACTTCAGCAATCCAAATTTGCAACTGGTAGAAAGTTACTCTTGGGTGCCGCAACTCGATTTAAATTGGTCTGTGGGTGCTGACGGTTTGTCGATGCCGCTGATTTTGCTGACGGGTTTTATTACTACTTTAGCTACTTTAGCAGCTTGGCCAGTCACTTTTAAACCGAAGCTTTTTTACTTTTTGATGCTGGCGATGTACGGCGGCCAAATAGCAGTTTTTGCCGTGCAGGATATGCTGCTGTTTTTCCTGGTTTGGGAACTGGAATTAGTGCCGGTTTACCTGATTTTGTCGATTTGGGGCGGCAAAAAGCGCCTTTACGCAGCAACTAAGTTTATCCTGTACACGGCAGGAGGTTCGCTGTTTATTTTGGTTGGCGCGCTGACGATGGCGTTTTACGGCGATACGGTGACTTTCGATATGCGGGCGATCGCAGCTAAAGATTACGCCCCCAATGTAGAATTGCTCCTGTACACAGGTTTCTTAATAGCTTACGGCGTCAAACTGCCAATTTTTCCCCTGCACACTTGGCTCCCTGACGCTCACGGCGAAGCAACCGCACCCGCCCACATGTTGCTAGCAGGAATTCTGCTAAAAATGGGCGGTTACGCTTTACTGCGGATGAATGCGGGAATGCTCCCGGATGCTCACGCTACCTTCGCACCCATCTTGGTAATTTTGGGTGTGGTTAACATTGTTTACGCGGCATTAACTTCTTTTGCTCAGCGCAATTTGAAGCGGAAAATTGCTTATTCTTCGATTTCGCACATGGGGTTTGTGCTGATTGGGATAGCTTCGTTTACCGATTTGGGAACCAGCGGTGCAATGCTGCAAATGGTTTCCCACGGTTTAATCGGGGCGAGTTTGTTCTTTATGGTGGGCTGCACTTACGATCGCACTCACACGCTCATGCTCGATGAAATGGGCGGTGTAGGACAGAAAATGCGTAAGGTTTTCGCCATGTGGACTGCTTGTTCTATGGCTTCTTTGGCTTTGCCTGGAATGAGCGGTTTTGTAGCAGAATTGATGGTGTTTGTGGGTTTTGCAACGAGCGATGCTTACAATCCTGTTTTTAAGGTTTGTGTGGTATTTCTAGCTGCTGTAGGGGTGATTTTGACTCCGATTTACCTGCTGTCGATGCTGCGCGAAATCTTTTACGGGCCTGAAAATAAGGAATTGTCGGAACACGAGGAATTGGTGGATGCGGAACCGCGAGAAGTGTTTGTTATTGCGGCTCTGTTAGTGCCGATTATTGGCATTGGTTTGTATCCTAAGATGTTGACTCAGGTTTACGATGCGACTACTGTACAGTTGACTGCAAAGTTGCGCGATTCTGTGCCGTCGCTTGTGGCTAAGGCTGCTGCGGATAAAACTGTCTCTCTGCGTGCTCCGGCGATCGAGCCGAGTAAGTTGTGATTTAAACTGGATTTAGGAAGAAAACCCCCAAACCCTTTTAAGAATAGGGTTTGGGGGTTTCTCTAAAGCAAACACATTATCGCAGACTTAGGAGACTGACTTTTGAATAGGCTACAAAGATTAACCCTCAATGGATTTAAGTCTATTAAGGCAATAGATATTGAGTTGCATCCCCTAAATATCCTGATTGGAGCAAATGGAGCAGGCAAGAGCAATCTGATCTCGTTTTTCAAGATGCTCAACGAGATGATGGCTGGACGCTTCCAAATCTACATTGGCACGTCCGGGAGCGCCCAATCTCTCTTGCATTTTGGACCTAAGATAACGCCCCAGATAGAAGCAAAGCTGGAATTTGAAGTTGACAATGGGGTAGATACCTACCATATGCGGCTGTTTCATGCGGCTGGTGATACGCTGATATTTGCCGAAGAAACCTTGAGCTTTTTACAAACGGGTTGGCCATCCCCTAGAACTGACGAACTGGGTGCAGGACATAAGGAAACCCAAATCATCAAAGCAGCAGAGGAAGGCAAGCAAACGGCTAAGACGCTCAGATACTTGCTCAACCGCTGCCGTGTGTATCACTTTCACGACACATCATCTACGGCAGCCGTGCGTCAATCTTCTTATATTGGCAATAATCGATGGTTAATGTCTGATGCTGGCAATGTAGCTGCATTACTTCTGAGGTTTCGTGAAGAGAATGGGGGTGCAGCTTATCAGCGCATTATCGGAACCATCCGTCTTATTGCACCGTTCTTTGATGACTTTGTTCTTGAGCCAGACGCATCTAATCATGTCATTCTCAACTGGCGAGAAATGGAGTCAGATCAGGTATTTGGGCCGCATCAATTTTCAGATGGTACTTTACGTGCCATCTGCCTTGCCACGTTGCTCTTACAGCCAGAAAATGAACTTCCAGAACTTATTGTTGTTGATGAACCGGAGTTGGGGCTTCATCCCTATGCCCTAAATGTTGTGGCTGATTTGTTGAGTAAGACTGCACTTCATACACAAATTCTCATTAGTACCCAATCTAGTTCTTTTTTGGATAATTTTGATCCTGAAGATATAATTGCGGTGAACCGAGAGGGTAAGGAGTCGCAATTTAAAAGGCTAAATCCCACAGAATTAGATGCTTGGCTCGACGAATATAGTCTGGGAGAAGTTTGGGAGAAAAATATCATTGGGGGAGGTCCACATTAATGGTGCGTCTCTACCTATTTGCCGAAGGACAAACCGAGCAGACATTCGCTGACACTTTGATCAAACCGCACTTAGCTCTACATAAGGTGTTTATGAATCGTCCTAGGCTAATTGCTCATGCTAGGAAAAATGGGAAAGTGCACCGCGGTGGTGGACGCAATTATGCACCGATGAAAAACGATATCCTGCGCTCGCTCAAGGAAGATAGCAATTCCGATGTATTTTTTACTACCATGATTGATTTGTATGCTATTCACCCTGATTTTCCGGGATTAGCTGAATCTGAGCGTATGCGTCAAGATCCGATACGGCGGGTTGAATTTTTAGAGGAACGCTTTGCAGCAGATATTGGTGACTATCGGTTCATTCCTTATATTCAGTTACATGAATATGAAGCATACCTCTTTTCTGCCCCAAAGTGTTTTGAATATCTTGATGCCGGACGCACAAAAGAGATTGAAGCTCTCCAAGCTATCGCTAGTCAATATCAGACACCTGAGTTAATCAATGATGGGCCGCAAACAGCACCTAGCAAGCGTATCATAGCGCAGTTTCCTGATTACGGAAAAGCGAAGTCTACTTTTGGACCACAGTTAGCTGAAAAAATTGGATTGCAAGTAATTCGGAGCAAATGCTCTCACTTTAACAAATGGTTGTCACGACTTGAATCTTTGAAGGGGGAAGCCATTAGTAGTTGATTGTCTAGCAAACCCATACACCGGACGGATTGTTAACTCTTGGCTTCGTTTCTGTTTTGCCTGCTACCGGTGATGCTAACCGTTATACCGTGTGAGTTGTCTTTTGAGGCATAGTTGTAAGGTTACTGGTGGGTAATCAAGATTTATGAGCTATTCAGAAGCATTTTCACCCAACTACATTACTGCACGAGAGCGATTTCGAGCAGCATCTTCATCTTTGGGTTATCAGCACACAGCCTATCCAATTGATCGGGTTAGTCCAACTGATGAAGAATTAACTATTGATCTGGCGATCGGTGGTTCTTCAAACCCACGACGATGTGTAGTCATTTCTAGTGGCTTGCATGGAGTAGAAGGGTTTTTGGGATCGGCAATCCAACTTACCTTGTTAGAAAAGCACCAACTTCTCACATCGTTGTCACCTGATATTAAAGTTGTACTTATTCATTCTCTGAATCCTTATGGTTTTGCATGGCGACGACGTTGGAATGAAAACAACATAGACTTAAACCGTAACTTTTTATTGTCTGAAGAAGTTTTTGAGGGCAGCCCAAAGGATTATCCTAAATTCAATTCCTTTCTCAATCCCATTTCACCTCCCTCACGAATTGAACCCTATATTCTTCAAGCTCTCTGGCTTATATTGAGATATGGAATGACCAGTTTGAGAAACACTCTTCCTGTAGGGCAATACGATTTTCCAAAGGGGCTTTTCTTTGGTGGTCATGCTCCATCCAAAACTCAAGAGATTCTAGCTAGCAATTTGCCCCAATGGATTGGCCATGCTTCAGAGGTAGTGCATATTGATTTCCACACAGGTTTAGGACGCTGGGGAACTTATAAGCTTTTGCTTGACGGATCTGCAACATCAGAATCTTGTTCAAGACTAGCTCAACGATTTGGAGCAGAAACAATAGAACCGAACAATACAGAAGGTGTGTCATATCCAATTCGCGGTGGATTAAAAACTTGGTGCCAAGCTCTTCTACCAGAGTGTCGCTATGATTTACTAACTGCAGAATTTGGCACTTACTCAACGATTAAAGTCTTGAAGGCATTGCGGGCGGAGAATCGTGCTTACTGGTGGGGTAAGTCAGACGAAAGCTATGAATGGACAACAGACCAGTTGGTAGAAATGTTTGCACCCATATCTCGCAAGTGGCGAGAACAATGCTTAACTCAAGGACTTGATCTTTGTAAACGAGCCTTGATGGACTGAAGGAGTTGCGACGGTAAGCGATCGCAATACCCAATACTTCAAAATTACCATTTGGTCGATCGCCCTTCAATTCGGTACAATCGCTCTCTTAGTTTGTAGCGTTATTTTTCTGCCAACAGTGCGATATTTGTCAAGGGCGATCGCACCCTCGCAAGTTGTAATTTGAACCGGATGCGAGGAAGAAAACCCCAAAACCTCGATTATTAAACGGGTTTTGGGGTTTTCTATATTTTTTTTCGAGCTAGCTTTTAGGATTCTTATTACTTTTGTTGGGCCCGAACCCAGTAAGTTTTGAAGCAAGGTGCTAAAATCCAATTCAGATAGCTATTAAAATACAGATTGCAAGCTTATTGGCTGTCCAGAATGCAAAATCAAGAGTCATCTATCGTTTTCGATCGAGAACGCGCTTCTTCCTACGACAAAAGATTCGCTAAATTGGCTCCGATGCGCGACGCACTTCATTTACTGATCGGCCTGGTACTTTCCGAACTTCCTGCAGATGCACGGATTCTCTGTGTCGGCGCAGGAACGGGTTTGGAATTGATTTATCTCGCCCAAACCTTTCCACAGTGGCAGTTTACTGCGGTAGAGCCTGCGGCACCGATGCTTGACCTCTGTCGCCAACGCGCCGAAGAGTGTGGTATCGCGTCACGTTGCACTTTTCACGAAGGCTATCTCGATTCACTGCCCGCATCGCACTCTTTCGATGCTGCGACTTGCCTTCTGGTTTCTCACTTCTTTATGCAACAAGATGAGCGGCGCAACTTTTTTAGTCAAATTGCTTCACGACTTTGCCCTAACGGATATTTGGTCAGTGCGGATCTGGCTTCCGATATGTCTACTTCAGAGTACCAAAGCCTTTGCGAGGTTTGGCGGCGAATGCTGAGGTATGCCGAAGTGCCTGCTGAGGAGATTGAAAAGTTTCGTGATTCTTATGGTCGAAATACTGCTGTGCTACCGCCAATTGAAGTCGAATCAATAATTGCATCCAGTGGCTTTGATACACCTGTATTGTTCTTACAGACCCTTCTGATTCATGCCTGGTATGCTAGGCGAACACCACCCTCGCTAGAAGTGTAGTTATCAACAGCAGCCGAAAAATCTCGTGAAGTGGACTGACAAAAACCAAGTGTGAGGGTGCTTTCGTTTTCTGGAAGCCCCAGAACCGAGTCGCGCCGAAGAGCGATCGCAAAACCCAATACTTCAAAATTACCATTTGGTCGATCGCTCTTCACTTCGGTATTGCGATCGCTCTCGGGGTTTCTAGCGTTAAGTTTATTGGTGGGTGTTCTGCATCAAGTTGGATGGAGAGCTTTTTACACTTGGCAAATTATATTTGGTCGCGGAAAGCTGTGCAACCATTTCTGCACGAGACGAAACCTCAAGCTTGCGGAACATTCGCTTCAAAGCTTGCTTGACTGAATTCTCAGTGATCCAAAGTTCCCTCCCGATTTCTGCGTTGGTTCGCCCCAAAGCAACCAATTCGGCAATTTGCAATTCACGAGGCGTTAGGCGTGAGGTCTTGAAAGGTTGGTGTTGCGATTCCCTACCGGATAGCTTCGCTTCGCGGACTGTTGCAGCCCAAACAGACAAGTGCAAACAGATCGCACTCAAATCGGCTAAATTTTGTGTATCAAAGGCGGGCATTGACTGTTCTCGGGTACAGCCCACTACACCCGCTAATTTACCGCTATTTACGATCGGCCCCGCCATCACGTGCCAATGATCGGGTCGGGGACAAATTATTGTCCAAACCTTGGGAGATGCCACCAATGCTTCATGGACAGGAGCGTGACGCTCCACTAGATAACGCACAACAGGATTATGTTCGATTGATAGTCCAATTTGCAGTGTTTTCTGAAGATTACTATCTACCAAGGGCAGTCGATCGAAGAAAAAGATTCCCGATCGCTTAGCTGCAAAATACTCACCGATTTGGGGCAGGACTTGCGATCGCAAATCTTGTTCGTCCTTTACCTGGTCGATCGCTTCAAATAAAAGCTGCAAGGGACTTTTCATGGTCATGGTCTCAAAAAGAGTACCCGATCGAGGTCTAGAAGCATTGGAATACTCGAATTATATTACCCTTGTAATCTCAAAAGCAACTTGACATGACAACCTGTTCTGAAACCGACCGCGAGCGCACTCCCACACGTTGGATACAGATCGGCTTTTACGCGACTTCAATAGTCTTTAATGTCTGCTTAATTGCTCAGTTATTGACGGTTGGAGTTGCCTACTTCAATAATCCTGCATGGTGGAATATTCATGTTTGGCTAGTGCGAGGGTATGGTGGGCTGTCATTAGTATTACTGGGAGGGTCGTTTATCGCCCCATTCTCACGCAGAATACGACATCTCGCCACCAGTTTGCCCGTGCTGCTCGGACTACAATTTGCCAGCATTCATCTCAAGAGTCCTCTTCACCTAGAGATACTACATCCTCTGATTGGATTTACGTTGCTGTATGTTTCTTCAAGCCTTGTACATCGCATATCGTCCACTTTATCGTCCAGCAACTATCAAAATAATCAAATTGAAGAGGTATAAATGACCCAAGAAGCAATCTTTACTCCCTTCTTTGCCACAGTGTTTCTAACACTCCTAGTCTGGGTGTATATGTACATCCGCCGTATCAGTTTTATCACAACTAGAAAGCTCGGTCAAAAGGATTTTGCTGTACCGGGCGCACTGGCACAAATCTCGCCACCTAGCGTATCCAATCCATCGGATAATCTAAAAAATTTGTTCGAGATTCCGGTACTTTTCTATGCGCTTGTCCTATACCTCTTCATCACGAAGCAGGTGGATGCAGTGTATGTAAACGCCGCCTGGGTCTTCGTTGTGTTTCGGGTATTGCATAGCGCTGTCCATTGCACATTCAATCTCATCATAGTTCGGTTCTACCTCTACCTATTTTCCACGCTCGCGGTGTGGTTCATCGCGCTCCGCGCAGCACTTATCCACTTTGGCACAATTGATTAACCTCGCTCAAATGAGCTAGAAGTTATCAACAGTCGGCGAACAATGAGCGTGCAGCGGAAAGCCCGCTCTGTTTCTGCGTGTGTGTTCGGTGTCTTGGGGGCGGTCTGCCACTGAACCGAGTCGTTAGGTCCCGATCGCAATACCCAATACTTCAAAATTACCCGTAGGTCGATCGCCCTTCAATTCGGTGCGCTCGCTCTCTTAATTTCTATCCTTATTGTTATGCCAAGAGTGCGATTTTTGGAAAGGGCGATCGTACCGAGCAAGTTTTGATTCGATCGAGCTCTTATAGACAAAAGACCTAGCAATAAAACCCCCAAATTAGGTTTAAAAAAGGGGTTTGGGGGAATGCGTTGAGGCGGGGAAGCATTCTCTTCCTGCTGATCTCGTTATTGAGCGGGATCTTGGACGGAATCTTCCCATGTGAATGAACCGTGGATGGCAGCGGCCCCGGAACCGCCAGAGCAACGAACCCCTCAACTCCAGGAAGCGATTCGCATCGCAAGATCGGCGTTGTGTAGAAGTTCTAACCACATTTGCCTAGAGATGAATCGGTGAATTCTTATGTGCGGGGATCAGCGACGATTTCTTGACTTTGGTTGGATTTGGTAATGAATTATAAGCGAGCAGAATAGTTCTATTTTACATTTGTTTTAGGCGTTTTTTCAGGGAATGACATCCAGAAAAGTTCTTGCTATCATCGACGAACAAGAGCATTGAGGCTGCATAGATGACTGGCAAAGCTCAGACCGGGACTAGACAATTATTGCGTAGGTGTTGGTTGACCTTAACGAAATGGCGATCGCTCAGTGCCCTCTGCGTTTTGACACTGGCGGTTAGCCTGATTGTGAATGCTTGTAGCCTTGCACCACAGCAACTAGCTCCTATGCGCGTTGGCATCACCAGTTGGGCAGGATTTGATATTGTACTTTATGCTCAGGAAGCAGGCTTATTCAAACAGCGCGGATTGGACGTGCAACTCATTCGATTTGAGAATCAACAAGATTCGACTCGCGCCATGCTGCGCGGTACTCTAGACGCGACTTTTGTCTCTTTGTGGGATGTGGTGCAGTCTGATTCGCGTAGTGACAAGCCTGCGGTGCTGATGGTAACAAATATTTCTCATGGGGCTGATGGTATTGTTGCTCAACCTGCAATCAAGTCAGTGGCAAACCTTCGCGGTAAAAGAGTCGGAGCGAAACTGGGAACAGTGAATCATCTGATTTTATTGGAAGCCCTCAAGTTGCACCAGATTAAACCCGAAGAGGTCAAGATTGAAGATATTTCTAACGAAACAGCGGTTGATTTGATGCAGCAGGGACGTTTAGATGCCGCCGTGATCTGGCAACCGCTTCTAGGCGAAACTGCCCAAGCAATCAAGGGGAATATTATTTTTACCACTCAGGAAGTTGATAGTTTAGTTATTGATACGTTGGTTTCTAGGTTAGCTCTTACTCCCACAAAGAAAGCTGAATTGAAGCAATTTATCATTGCTTGGTTTGATATTATGAGTGCGGTGGAAACAAAGCCTAATGTCGTGTTTCAAAAAGTTGCTCAAAACCTGGGACAGAAGGATGAGGCTTTTGCTAAAGATTACGCTGGTCTGAAAAAGGGTGATATTGCTATGCAAAAACAGATGTTTAAGTCTGGTCGCTTGTCAGAGGCGATCGCTCAAATGGCTGAACTATTAAAATCTGACCCCCGTGCCGGACGGATGCCGCGTCAGGATGTGGAGATTAACACTGAGATTGTAACTACAGCAATCAATGAATGGAAATTATGACGAAATTCGTGCATCCCCATAGCTTGTCGCAGCGCTTGCTGGTTAGCGTTGGGTTGTCGATTACCACAGTTGGACTGGCAATTCTGGGACTTAACTATCGGCTGATGCAGTCTGACTTAGAAACGCAAGTTCATAACCGGGCTCAATCAATTACACAATCTCTGGAGTTTTCTACAGAAGGCTTAGTAGAGTTGGAGAATAAAAGCATTCTGCGACGGGTTGTGCAAAATTTTGCCACGATGCCCGGTGTGCTGGAAATTGCGATTGTCGATCCATCTGGAATGGCGATCGCGCGCAGCCCTCAGAATGCGACTAATCAGCCATACACTTCGATCTATCCGCAACTCGCGCAAGCGATCGACCAAGCGGCAACCACAAGCGTCGAAGTCAGCTACGATATCGTACTAGATGGCAAGCCTGCGATCGCACAAATTATGCCTTTTAGCAGTACCTTATTTGGCACATCCCAACGACGGGGAGTAGCGATCGCGCTACTCGATCTCAACCAAATGAAGCAAGCTGCCGACAGAACTTTCATTACCTCAACATTGTTATTGCTAGTTGGCATCATCACAATTTTGTTACTCATGGGGATACTCCTTCAGAAGAATGTATTGCAACCCTTGCGGGACTTGACAGAAGCAGTTTTCCAAAGTAAAAAAACTGGCATCTTTCCTATGCCAAAGACGATTCCAGCTAACGAAATTCTATTTTTGGCAAGCACATTTGAGGAAGTATTCCGACAATTGGAAATCCACGAGCAACTCACCGCAGAAATAGCTCAACGTAAACAAATAGAAGTCACGTTACGGGATAGCGAAGCCAGAGAACGAGACAAATCTCAGCAGCTTGAGCAGGCAATTGAGAATTTAAAACGAACGCAATCCCAACTGATTCAGACAGAAAAAATCTCATCCTTGGGGCAATTAGTTGCAGGAGTAGCCCATGAAATTAACAATCCGGTCGGCTTCATTCATGGCAATCTAATTCATGTACAATATTATGCTGACAGTCTCTTAAATTTGGTACACTTATATCAAAAGCATTATCCAAACCCAATTGGCGAAATTGAGGAAGAAGCAGAAAATATTGAGCTGGATTTTTTGCAAGATGATTTACCTAAAATTCTGAATTCAATGAGAATTGGTACCGATCGCATTCGCCAGATTGTGCTGTCACTCCGCAATTTTTCCCGGATGGATGAGTCAGAATTTAAAGCAGTTGATATCCATGAAGGAATTGATAGCACGCTGTTAATTTTGCAACATCGTCTCAAAGCGCGGCCAAAATATCCAGAAATTAAAGTCATTCGAGACTATGGCGATTTACCGCTAGTTGAGTGTTATGCCGGACAACTTAACCAAGTATTTATGAATATTTTAACAAACGCTATTGATGCACTCGAAGAAATAAATACTCAACCGGTAGCTTGCTCGATCGAGAAGCACCCATGTTGTATTACAATTTGTACCTCGGTGGTATATTCGCAATGGGTTAAAATTGCGATCACCGATAGTGGCAATGGAATTCCAGAATCAATTCAAACACAGATATTCAATCCATTCTTTACAACAAAGCCTGTAGGGAAGGGAACAGGAATGGGAATGGCGATTAGTTATCAGATTATTACTGAAAAACATGGTGGGACGCTTAGGTGTTTTTCGACGCCAGAAAAAGGGACGGAGTTTGAGATTTGTATTCCTGTTCAGCATTAGGGGTTGGCAATATAGAATTGTTTATTAAACAGGCGGTATTTTTGAGTATTAATAAGGGAGGCGCGATCGCCATGACCCGAAATTGACAATCGATCATAATTGTGATATTCTTTTTATAAGCTGAAGTTAATCCCTTAATGCAACTCTAGAAAAAGCCACGATTAAAAGCTAGAAGCTTGACTTGATGGCTCGAATCAATAGGACAATCAAATGAACACAAGTAATATAAAGTCTTTTTCAGTTCATGGTCTTTTCGGCACAATCGCTCGTTAGCTGGCGATCGCAATACTCAATACCCAATACTTCAAAATTACCTGTGGGTCGATTGCCCATCAATTCGGTATTGCGATCGCACTTGCGGGTTTCTATCCTTATTGTTATACGGAGAGTGCGATCTTTGGACTGGGGCGATCGCGCTTCTAAGATTCTTACGGCTTGATATCGAGCAGTTGGCGGTAATTAACACCCCGATCGATTATGGTACCGCCTCAGATTGTTTGAGGGCTGCACTGAACGCGAAGTGGTTAAGATTCAGCAGGGATCGGGAATCCTGAAATTGTCTGTTGCCGAATGGGGATCTGAATCACAAACTCAGTGCCTGAGCCAGGTGTAGAACAGCACTTGATTGTACCGCGATGTTTTTCAGTAATGATGTGATAACTAATCGACATCCCCAAACCAGTACCTTTAGCGATGGGTTTGGTGGTGAAAAACGGGTCAAAAATCCGCTGCTTCACTGGGTCTGGCATACCCATGCCGTTGTCAGCGATCGCCACCTCGACCCATTGATTGTCGATCGCAGAAGTCCGAATTGTAATCTGAGGCGGGGTGTCTTTAAGCTCCTGATAGGAGCGTTTGGTATTCATGTCCTCAATGGCATCCAGAGCATTCACCAAAATATTCATGAATACCTGATTGAGTTGTCCGGGGAAACATTCCACCTTGGGCAATTTGCCATAGTCTTTGATTACTACGACGGCTCGACGATCCGATCTATCTTTGATCCGGTGTTGCAAAATCAGCAATGTGCTCTCAATTCCCTCATGGATATCAACATCTTTGAAATCTGCTTCATCCATGCGAGAAAAGTTCCGCAACGAGACGACAATACCGCGAATTCGCTCGGTGCCTACCTTCATAGACGACACGATTTTTTGGATATCTTCAGTGACGAACTCCAAGTCGATTTCCTCTGCCATTGCTTGCACGTCTGGATCGTTGCTGGGATGGCGCTGTTGATAGAGTTCTATCATCCGCAACAGATTTTGGGTATATTCGTCCAGGTGGGTAAGATTACCGTGGATGAAGTTGACCGGGTTATTGATTTCATGGGCAATTCCCGCAACCAACTGTCCCAAGCTAGACATTTTTTCGCTTTGGATAACTTGCATCTGGGCTTTTTTCAGTTCGTTTAGGGTCGTTTCCAGTTCTTTAGCTTGCGCTGTCGAGGAGATTGCTAATTCTTCGATCGCAGCAACCTGGGGCAGAGTTGTCCAGCAAGCAATCGCCACTCCCACAAATGCCAGTGTCATCAACACAATAATCAGCAGATAGGGATTGTTGGTTCCGGCTTCTACCCGCAGCCTGGAGCGGATCAGCCAACTGATCGTCGCTGTACCACAAATCAGCGCAATCAAAATTCCGACCTGAAGAACCACAAAGTATTCGTTTTTAGGAGGAGTTACTGGCTTGGTATGGAGTCGATCCCACCACGGTAAATGCAAAGATGCCCAAGGAATCCGCAGAATCGCAGCGTCGATCGCTATCACTACTAACGGCAACAGCAATCCCAGACCAAAATCCATCCATCCCCAGGCAAAACCACCCACCACCAGGGAAATGAACTCCACCACCAGTAATGCTAAGGATAGTCGCCCCCAACGCACGACTGGATCGTTGCGCTGCATCCACAGCCCCAAGTGCAACCCCATGATAGAAATGAAAAAACTCACGCCTGACACCACGACAATTCGAGTGGTGTTGCCCCATACTAAAAATCCTAAACTACAGATAAAGGTTAGCAGCAGCGCGGGTTCTAGGGAACCTCGACGGGACACTGCGCCAAACACCGGAGACAACAGCCCATCCTGCGCGAGTTGGAAAAGGATGCGGGGCGTATTGCAAACGCTAGTCGCAGATCCCAACAAACAGCTAGCGGCAACCAGCAACGTGACTAGGGCAGGGGCAGCGTCTCCCCAGAAAGGCTTGGCAGCCGCCAGGAAATTGCCGTACAAATTGCCTTCTAAACCGGCAGCGGTTGCCAACTGCACCAACACTAAAGGGCCACCCACAAACACTAGAGGCATGAACCAGGCAACCCAAGACAGCGCCTTGAGGGTGTCTTTTGGGTGCACACTGTCTGCTACAAAGGATGAAGCTGTATCACAGCCATAGAAGCTATAAGCGGCAAACAAGTACCATTTGAGCCAGTCCTGGACACTGATGGCATCAATGCTGCTGGGCAAGAGTCCGGGGCTTTGGGGCGAAAAGGCAAGCCAGCCTAAACCCTGAACGCAGAAGAGGAGTAAAAAGCCGATCGAAGGAAAGATAAAAAAGAGGTGCAGAATGGCGACGGCGCGGGTGCCACTTAATGCTAAAAAGTAAGCGATCGCAGTAAAACCGATCTCAAACACTTTTTCTGGAATATTCAGCCCCATCGGTTCTAAATGGAATTGAATCAAGTTTGTGAGAACGATCGCATTAATGGCCGGAAAGGAAACCCACCCCAAGTAGTAGGCAATGCCCAAGTAGCGGGAAAGGGCAGGGTAACGATGGAGCAATCGCGTGATGTAATTTGGTGTTCCTCCAGATACATCTGGGTATTTCTCACCCAAACTCTGAACTTGAAGGTTAAACAGAATTCCGACGATAACACCAGGAATCCAGACCCACAGCGATGCAGAGCCAATTTCTGCTTGGATCAACGGCGCTAAGGTAAACCACATCAGATATCCAACCACACTAAACCCCCAAGCTTCCGCAGAGGACATGGTGCGCCGGAGGCGATTCAGAAATGGCACACGATCTATTTCCATAACAAGCAGATAGGGGTAATCCTATTGTGATACAGTTGCAATTTTTACACTCAATAAAAAAACAAATACCTAGTCTTTTTTTCTAGTGATGAAAATTCTCAGATCGAGCTGATGTAGCGGTGAAAGATTGAGGCAATCAGTTGAGGTTGCTAGCGATCGCAATCTTGAGCACAACAACTCGTTGGAAGTGATATCTTGTACCAGTTGCAATAAGCCTTTCACGGGCGGGCTAGAAGAGCAACGGCTCACAATAAAATTCACTTTTTGTGGAAATGGATTTATCGTATTCATATCACCACATCTCAAAGAAACCATACTAGCATTATTATGCTGTGTTCTGTTTCTATCAGCTATTTTAATAGTCAAATTATTCAAGAATAAAGTTATTTAGCAGGAGCAGGAAAGTTTTAAAAAGGCAGCAAAAATATGACATTTCAGGCTGTAATTCCCCCGATAGCATTTAAGGAAGATCGAGCTGGTAGAATTATTACGTCCTGATGAAGCGATTGAATTGCTGATGGAAAGCGCTTTTTTAGTTTCTAGTCCGAGGGTTCTTTGAGTGCGATCGCTTTTTGGTTGGGCGATCGCCGAGTTGTACTATACTGGCCTCTGTAAAGAAATTACCAAGATACCCAGACGAATATCGGCGGTAAGCGGGTTGCTACAATCAGTCGATCGCGCTGGCATTTTTTGCCCTCAAATCCCTTTCTTTGGATTAATAGGCGTTTTAAATTCTGCCTTCTACTTTCTCCCGTGGGGCGATACAAGTGGCGGGTAATCCCCTCCCTACGGTCAATTGTCAATAACCCATTATTAATTGTTAATCTTCCAGGAGGAAGCCGAAAAGATATATCATAACCTTAACCAGATCATTTCTTCCCAGATATGTTCTACTGTTCTAATCCCAGGTGTCCTCATCCTTTCAATCCCGACAACTCTAAATTTTGTCAAAGTTGCGGCCAGTCCGACCTCACGCCTCTCTTCAGAAACCGCTACCGCGTGATTCGACTGTTGGGGGAAGGGGGATTTGGCAGAACTTATGAAGCGGTAGATACCGATCGCATGGACGATCCCTGCGTAATCAAGCAGTTTGTACCCCAATTTCAAGGAACCTCAGCACTTGAAAAAGCCGCAGAATTGTTTAAGCAAGAAGCGAAACGACTTTACGAACTCGGGGAACATCCCCAAATTCCTCGATTAATTGCTTATTTTGAGCAAGACAAGCGACTTTATTTAGTACAAGAGTTGATTGAGGGGCAAACTTTACTGGCTGAATTAACTCAGCAGGGCGTTTTTAGCGAAGAAAAAATTTGGCAGTTGCTGGCAGATATTTTGCCAATTCTGAAATTTGTGCACGATCGCAATGTCATTCACCGAGACATCAAACTTGAGAATATCATGCGCCGCCGCACCTCTGTTAGCTCCTCCCTGCCAAAGGCGGGAAATTTTCGCAATTCAGCTTTCCGAAGAGGAGGGCGCGGAGAGTTAGTGTTGATAGATTTCGGCATTTCCAAACAAGTGACGGGCTCGCTGATGAGCAAAGTAGGTACGACGGTAGGAACGCCCGGATATTCGCCGATAGAACAAATGCGCGGTCAAGTTTTCCCCGGAAGCGATTTGTACAGTTTGGGGATAACTTGCCTGAGATTGCTAACTCAATGTTTACCAAAAGTTGACGGTTCCGATGACCTTTATGACCCGATAAACGGCGGCTGGATTTGGAGAAAACGGTTGCCCGCCGGCACAAAAGTCAGCAGCGACTTGACAAAAATTTTAGATAAGTTAATTGAAGATTATCTCAAAAATAGATATCAATCGGCTGATGAAGTAATCAAAGCTTTAAATCTCTATTCTTTACCTCCCCAACCCCCTTTTGTCAAGGGAGGACAACTTGCTTTAAATTCTTCTGTGACAAAGGGAGGGCCACTTGCTTTAAATTCTTCTGTGACAAAGGGAGGGTCACTTGCTATTAATACTCCCCTCAATCAAAGCGGGAAAATCAATAGCAATGTATCTGTCAGTCCCACAGGAAAACCCAACACCAATCCACCTCCCAACAAGGCACCGCAGAGAATTGCCCCTGTCAAAAGCACTTTTGAATTTCAGGTGGTGACAGTAGACAAGCGCGGGAAGCAAACTAATGTTAACAGGGGCAAAGCGCGTTTTTTTGAAGAACATCTTGGTAGCAGTACAGTGCTGGAAATGGTATCTATTCCTGGCGGTACTTTCCTCATGGGTTCTCCAAAAGAACGGGGTGATAGCGACGAAAAACCGCAGCACCCAGTAACTTTAGGATCTTTCTACATTAGCAAATTTCCAGTTACTCAGGCTCAGTGGACAGCAGTTGCGGCGCTGCCGGAAATTAAAATATTTCTCAATCCCGATGCAGCCCGTTTTAAAGGTGCAAATCGACCTGTAGAAAATGTATCTTGGTACGAGGCTGTGGAGTTTTGCGCTAGACTTTCTCGCAAAACGGGTAAGAATTATCGCTTGCCTAGCGAAGCCCAATGGGAATATGCTTGCCGGGGGCAAACTACGGGGCCGTTTCACTTCGGGGAAACGATTACCAGCGAGTTAGCCAATTACAACGGAAATTCTAATTACGCTGATGCGCCGAAGGGAGTTTATCGCTTTCAAACGACAGATGTTGGCAGTTTTAAACCTAATGCTTTTGGATTGTACGATTTCCACGGAAATGTTTGGGAATGGTGCGCGGATTCTTGGCACAATAATTATAACGGTGCGCCTGCTGATGGTAGCGTTTGGGAGTCTGACGGGGACTCTTCACTGAGGTTGTTGCGGGGGGGTTCTTGGAACGATCATCCTCCGAATTGTCGCAGCGCGTGCCGCCTCAGATATCAGCCGGATTGTAAGGCTAGTATTGTGGGTTTTCGAGTGGTTCTTTCTGTTGTTTAAGCATGGCGAGCGCTCTTTTTAACTTAACTAAAACTCAACCAGCTAAAAACTGTTTCAACAGTCAATTGTAACTCAATCCCATTAAGTATTGGCAAATCAGTTGCACCTTCGTACAACTCCACTCTTTGCCCGGGAAATACCGCTAAAATACTTTCTTCTTCGGGAATCATTAACCACCCCAATTCAGTGCCTTGTTGCGAACAAGTAAGTAATTTAGCAAGCACTTTTGTCGGGCTTTGTTCGGGAGAAAGAATTTCAATCGCCCAGTCTGGATAACTTTCAAAGCGGTTAGCAATTCTACCAGATGGTAGAAAGGGAATTCTTTCCCACCGGAATACTGCTACATCTGGGACAAGTGATGCACCGCCGAAAGTGCAACGCAACTCGGGAAAAGCATAAGCAATCTTTGGTGTTTCGACTATTTGGTTGATGACATTGCAAAGCTTACCCTGCAATCTGCTATGTTCACCTTGAGGCCTGGGTTTTTGAATGATTTCTTTGTTGATATATTCGGAAGCTGGCTCCGTTTCTGGAAGTTTTAGGAAATCCTCTAAGTTGGGCGATATTGTAATGACTGTAGTCACAGGTAAAGTCGATTTTAGATTTTAGATTTTAAAGTGGATATATATCAGAACCCCGACTTGGAAAAAATCGGGGTTCTGATATCTATTATGAAGGAGAAATTCAAGCCTTAACTAGCCTTCTTCTGAGGAGCCACTATGCGTTCCACACTCATAGCAGCCACGCTCAATGTCACCACAGCCATGCCGAGAATTGCCACAGGCTGCAACTTCTCATTGATAATTAGAAACCCGAAGAGTGCGGTCATCGCCGGCCCCAAAGTGCCAATTACTGACGCTAAGGCTGCCCCCGCAAAGCGGATGGCAAAATTATTCAAAAGATAGCTAAACAGCGTCAGCACCCCTAAAACAACGCCTCCCAAAATCAAACCCGGCCAAACATTTTGGTCGATTTTAGGAGAAAAATTTTCCGACAGGGGCACCCACAAACTCAGGGAGGAAAATACAAAAATTGCTGCGAAATTAACTAAACTAAAAGGAATTGGGTGCAGCTTGCCCGCAGCCATTTGCGTCAGCAATACGTAACCTGCAAAGGTAATCCCAGAAGCCAGTGCAGCCGTGACTCCCACCCCGACATTGCCACCGCCCGGAGCTGGGGCCGCAAAACTCGGCCACCCAGCTAAAATCAAACCTGCGGTAATCCCGACTATCGCCAAAAAGCCGACTGTGCTGGGGCGAGAGCCAAACAAGATCCAAGAACCCAGTACGGTGACGATCGGATAAATAAAGAAAATCGTAATCGCAATCCCCGCTGGGATATTGCCGATCGCCAAATAAATCAAAACCTGAGACAAAAACAGAAAAAATGCGCTTCCTAAAACTTTACTCCACAAAGCTCGATCGCCCGACTCGAACAACCGTCTAATATCTTTCCACACAGAAGGATACAGAAATGTCGCCAATATCGGCATCAAAGCCATCACCACGATCAGCCGCATCAACAAAATCAACAAAGAATTTCCAAAACCCGGAGTCACAACCCCCGGAAATTCAAACACGCCAAAAACCATCCGAGGATTTTTGCTTTTAATCAGAATTCTCAAACAAACATTAAACAGCGACAATACCACCGCCGAAGACAAAGCCAGTACCAAACCTGTCTGTACTTGAGAAGGTGCTTTAGCGGTTGCCGTCGGCGGCACTGAAGAAGGCTGTGGTACAGATTCCCGTCGCGCATCAGCAGGTGTTGGCTGCATAACTTGCGGGCGGACAGAATTAACAGAATTAGTTGATTCCTCGGGATAAGAATCTTGAGCATCGAAAGGATTCTCAAGATATTCTTCTTCTGATTCAAGTTCTTCCCTGATGCGGTTTACGAGATTTTGTAACAGCTCTTCCCCTTGCCGCTCTAGGGTTTGCATATTGTTGAGCCGCACGGAAAGCTCGCTTTCATAGCTGCTCAAATCTTGTTCCAGCATCTGGAAACTGCGATCGATCCTTTCATCCAGCGCCGCCAGCAACTCCGACGCTCGTTCGTCGTAGTTGCTCGGCGGCAGGGGTATCGGGAACTCACCGCTGGGAATAGGGCTGCTGAGAGAATTTCCCGAGTTAGCGCTGAGTTCGTTGAACCGCTGCACCAACAAATCCTGCAAATTGTGAGCCAAAACTTGAGCCAACTGCTTCAGCCACAATTGCTGCTGCTGAATGTATCGCCCAGACAGAGATTCCATTTGCTGAGACTGCAATTTGCGATATTGCTCCCGGAGGTCTTCAATATCTTCAATCAGGTGATTTTTTTCAGTTTGCAGCCGAGTAATGTCTTGATTTAACTGACCTTTGACATTTTGATGCAAAGCTTCCAGTTCTTGCATTACTGAGTGGAGGACTTCTTCTGGTGATTGTGCATCCTCTGGCTCGTCCTTTGACGAGTATACGTTCCGCTGCGCCATTAGCCTATAACCTCTAATTTAAACTGCACGTTCAGTGTTCTTAAGTATGTTGACAAATCAGGTCGCAACTTTTAGTGAGTTGATCTAAGAGATTGCGAACACTGTTTAATCAATAGTAGTCGCTAAGCTAGAAATGTGAGAAAATTGCGTGAAGCAAAGCTATCCCGCAGGGCATCCCCCCAAGAACACTTTGTGCAATTAAAAATCATACTACAGCTTGACCACTCCACGGATTGCTCCCGGTAATTCTCGCATTTAACTCACCCGATTGCACCCGAATCACAAGCGTGACAGCGCGTTCCGCGACTAAATTTGATTGGGGGGTGGCACTCCTAGCCCCTCAATGGATAACTTGATGCGGCAGCCAGAAATCCGGTTTCTTTTGCCCGCCTTTCTCCCGCACTCCCGCACCCAGGTTTATGATTTTAACAGTTCCGATCTTTTGCTCGCGAAAGTTTTAAGAGGCGATCGCACCCTGAAAAAGCCACCCCGCGCCATCAAAAAATTAACACATCCCATCCCCCAAGAGCAACAGATATGGCCTCCGAAATTTATGACAATTCCTTTACAAGCGATCGACAAAGCCTGAATATTTCTGAGGATGCGGAAGTGTGTGTCTTTCCGGCATCATTTGCCCAGCAGCGCTTGTGGTTTCTCGACCAATTCGCACCGGAAAACCCTTTCTATAATGTAGTAACAGCACTGCGCTTAACTGGTTCCCTCAACTTAACAGCCTTAGAGCAAACCTTCAACGAAATAGTGCAGCGGCACGAAACTTTGCGAACCACTTTTGCAGCGGTATCAGGTCAACCAGTACAGATAATCTCTCCCGCTTTCAAGACTAATTTAAAACTATTAGAACTGCAACATTTGCCCCCCGAACAACGGCAAACAGAAGCAAAGAAACTCACCGCAGCAGAATCTCTTCGCCCTTTCAATTTATCCACCGGGCCGCTGATGCGAATCACCATCCTGCGGCTGACAGAAACCGAGCATATTCTCTTGCTAAATATGCACCACATAGCCTCCGATGATTGGTCGATCGGTGTGCTAATTCGAGAACTGGAGGCTATCTATACAGCTTTGATAAATCAACAGCCATCTCCTCTCCCAGAATTATCACTTCAATATGCCGACTTTGCCGAGTGGCAGCGCGAATGGCTGCAAGGTGAAGTATTAGAAACTCAGCTAGCTTATTGGCGGCAGCAATTGCACGGGATTTCAGTGTTAAATTTGCCGACCGATCGCCCTGCACCAGCTAGGCAAAATTATCGGGGAAAAACTCAATATTTAGAACTGCCTAAAAAGCTAAAAAACGCACTTTTAGCGCTCTCGCAGCGAGAAGGAGCGACTTTATTTATGACAGTGCTCGCAGCATTTCAAACTTTGCTTTACCGCTACTCGCAACAAGAAGATATTGTTGTCGGTTCGCCGATCGCCAATCGCAACCGCAGCGAAATAGAAGCATTAATCGGTTTTTTTGTCAATACTTTAGTGCTGCGAACAGACTGCTCGGGAAACCCGACATTTCGAGATTTTTTGGGCCGGGTGCGGGAAGTAACCCTGGGAGCTTACGCTCACCAAGATTTGCCTTTTGAGAAGCTAGTCGAGGAATTGCACCCAGAGCGATCGTTGAATCGCCACCCGCTGTTTCAGGTGGTATTCGGACTGCAAAATGCGCCTGTGGAGGAGCTAGAATTGCCAGAATTAAAGTTGAGTTCTTTCCATTTAGAGACTCAAACAACCCGCTTTGATTTAGAGCTGCATTTGTGGGAAGCTTCTGATAAGTTTAGGAACAGATACGGCGAACATTGGAAAGATTCGGAAGGCCTCAGAGGCGTAGCTGTGTACAATACGGATTTATTTGATGAAGTTACGATCGCCCGAATGCTGAGGCATTTTAAAACGCTGCTGGAAAGCATTGTGACTAATCCAGAACAAAGAATCGCTAACTTACCTTTATTGAGCGAGGATGAAGTGAATCAATTATTCAGAGAATGGAACGATACTCGGACAGATTATCCTCAAAATAAGTGCATTCATCAGTTATTTGAAGAGCGAGCCCTGCAGCATCTGGAGGATGTCGCCCTAACTTTCGACAGCCAGCACCTGACTTACAGAGAACTCAACAGTCGCAGCAACCAACTGGCGCGCTACCTGCAAAAAATGGGCGTGGGGGCGGAGGTTTTAGTGGGGCTTTGTGCAGAGCGCTCGATCGACCTAATTGTCGGGATGTTGGCTATACTGAAAGCGGGAGGAGCTTACCTACCGTTAGATCCGAGCTATCCGCGCGATCGGCTAAACTTGATGCTGGAAGATGCTCAAGTTAAAGTCTTGCTAATTCAAGATAAATTGATTGAGAATTTCCGAGACTTCTCAAACTCGGTGATTTACTTCGATCGCGACTGGGAACACATAGCCAAATCAAGCGCCGAAAATCCCGCCAACACCGTAACAGCAGACAACCTAGCTTACGTTATTTACACATCTGGCTCAACAGGAAAACCCAAGGGAGTTGCTGTCACCCACAAAGCAGTAAATCGGCTGGTACTCAACACCAACTATATAAAAATAGAACCTACCGATAAAATTGCCCAAGCATCAAACGCTTCATTCGATGCAGCCACATTCGAGATTTGGGGAGCCTTGCTTAACGGCGCTCAACTCGTGGGAATTAGCACAAATATTACCCTTTCGCCTCACGATTTAGCCTTAGAACTGCGCCAACAAGGCATCACAGTTTTGTTTTTAACAACTGCCTTATTTCAACAAATTGCTAGAGTTTTACCGCAAGCTTTTGATTCGCTGCGCTGCTTGCTGTTTGGCGGAGAAGCGGTCGATATGAGATGGGTTAAAAAACTTCTCAAACAAAAGCAAACTACTAAATTAATTCACGTTTACGGGCCTACTGAAAATACCACATTTTCGGCTTATTATTGCGTGCAAGACGTACCCGAAACCGCAACATCTATCCCCATCGGCCGCCCGATCGCCAACACGCAGATTTATCTCCTGGATGCGGATTTGCAGCCAGTGGCGATCGGTGTTATAGGTCAATTGTACGTCGGCGGTGACGGATTGGCGAAAGGCTACCTCAACCAGCCAGATTTAACTGCTGCTGCATTCATTCCTAACCCTTTTAGCAATAAATCAGGTTGTAGCCTTTATAAAACAGGTGATTTAGGCCGCTATTTAGCTGACGGCAACATCGAGTTTTTAGGTCGCGTTGATGACCAAGTAAAAATTCGCGGCTTCCGCATCGAATTGGGAGAAATTGAAGCGGCTTTGTGCCAGCATCCACAAGTGCGCGAAGCAGTAGTAATTGTGAGGGAAGACATCCCAGACGATAAACATTTGGTAGCTTATGTTATTCCTGACGGCATCAATGAAAAATTAGAAATTCCAAATCTCAAGTCAAGTGACTTGCGCCAATTTTTGAAAGAAAAGTTACCAGGATATATGGTTCCTGCAACTTATGCAGTGTTGGAGTCCCTGCCACTAACGCCTAATGGCAAAGTAGACCGCCGGGTATTACCTAAGATAGATACAGACAGCGAGGATATAACAGAAAATTATGTAGCGCCTCGGACTGAACTCGAAAAGGCGATCGGGAAAATTTGGGCTAAAGTTTTGGGAAAACAGCAGGTTAGTATCTACGATAATTTCTTTGAACTCGGCGGGCATTCCCTGCTAGCAACTCAGTTGATTTCTCGCATCCGAGACGCTTTGCAAGTCGAGTTATCGGTCAGCAATTTGTTTGAGGCTCCGACTGTGGCGAGTCTGGCAAAATACATTGAAACAATGCGCTGGGCTGCGAAAGGTTTGGATACTCCCAGAACTGACGAAAATGAGCGCGAAGATGTGGAATTTTAAAGCCTTACATAATTGGAGGAGGATTTTGATTGTTTTGTGGAATGACCGTCCAAAAGTGGGGAGCATCTCACTTTTGCAGGCAAGCTAGAAATTGGAGTTTTGAGGCAGGAGGCAGGAGGAAAGAGGAAGAAGGAAGGAGCCAGAAAAAGTGTTTTTACAAATATGAGATGCTCCCAAAAAGTGTGTGTCTAAGTGCAATCAAATTGGTGGCAGGAAACCAGAGGAATAGAACTCCAACAGATGTAATTTTTGGCATCTAAATGTTGAGCTAATTTGGGGACTGAATCCTCGCTAGAAAATTGAAAAATCAAGAAACTGTGGTAGTAGGAATTGACCAGGCTGTGGGCGCATTTATCGGTCTGTTTGAGGGAAAAAATATTGGCAAGATGGTGGTGAAATTGGATTAGGTGGCGACCAATTGATTAGGCCATAGTCGTAGATAATTATTTGACGTTATAGCAATCGCCACATCGGTTAGGGCATCAATAACCTAATGAATAGAGTCTCAAAGGAGCGCTAGATCGACGGTTTAATTCGGGCACCATAACTGTCAACTGTCAACTGTCAACTGTCAACTGCTATATTTGGTTTAACAAATTATGGATCTCAAACTATCAGGAAAGGTGGCATTGGTCAGTGGTTCAACAGGTGGAATTGGACTGGCAATCGTTACCGCACTTGCTGAAGAAGGAGCGACGGTCATTGTCAATGGCAGAACGCAAGAGCGCGTCAACAATGCGATCGATCGCATTCAGCAAACAGTCCCTAATGCCAAACTTCAGGGAATTGCTGCCGATTTGGGAACGCAAGCAGGCGTTGAATTGTTACTTCAAAAAGTGCCATTCGTCAACATTTTGGTGAATAACTTAGGAATTTATGCCTCCAAAGCTTTTGAAGATATCTCCGATGAAGCGTGGATGAATATTCTGGAAGTGAATGTGATGAGCGGTGTTCGCCTCTCGCGCCATTATTTGCCGCTGATGCTGAAGCAAGATTGGGGACGAATTATTTTCATCTCTAGTGAATCTGGCTTGAATATTCCCGCCGAAATGATTCACTATGGCGTTACCAAAACTGCACAATTGGCGTTGAGTCGTGGTTTGGCGGAAACAACTGCGGGCAGCCATGTGACTGTCAATACGGTATTGCCTGGTCCAACTCGTTCCGAAGGGGTGGAAGACTTCATCGAGGGATTATCTAAGGAGCAAAATATTTCGATTGAACAAGTTGAGAAAGAGTTTTTTACCAAGATGCGTCCATCTTCGCTAATTCAGCGATTTGCTTCAACGTCAGAAGTTGCTGCGTTAGTTGCGTTTGTTGCCAGTCCCTTAGCTTCTGCGATTAATGGTGCAGCCCTGCGAGTTGAGGGTGGAGTGGTGCGATCGATTGTGTAGCGAAGTTTTTACCTTGATGTGCTTGGAAAATCTCTCACTCCCTACATTTCCGAACAGAATGCTTTCGTTCAAACAAAAATAAGGAGCGTTACATTTCATTAACTCACCCTAAAGCGATCGCTATTCCTGTGAGTCGTGATTTTTAGGCGATCGCACTTAACAATTATTTATCTTTCGCGATCGCTATTCTTGTGAGTCGTGATTTTTACGCGATCGCACTTCACCCACATCTCCAAACAGCGATCGCACTAAACTATTCTAAAAAACAAAGTATTAGATGTCATCTGCAACTATGCTTCTTCATCAAAGATTGCAATTAATAAAACTTCATTAGAGGTTGTGAGACTGACAATATTTTTATAATGTTTTGAACCTGCAAATGTGCGAACAGAGATAACTTCACTATTAAATATTGGGATGAATTTTCCATGTGCAAATAAAAGAACTTGTTCGTCCATTTCTAAAATTATCCCAGCCTTTCTTACACCAAGTGTATGAATACTAGAAACTGAGCTTCCCAGTCCTGTGTATTTGGCCTCATAGGAAATTCTAGGAACAGAAGAATTATCATTCTCTAAAACTAATGTAAATAAGCTACCATCATAGCTACATAAAAATAATGATCTGGAACTATTATAGACAAATTGGATATTCTTCAAATCTATGCTGTCACGAAATTTTGAATTGACAAATAGATTATTAAAATTAAATTCGCTTTCTTTTAAATCTGTAACAATCCAGCTTTCTTCCTCAAAGTTTTTTCTTGGTTCAATAATTTCTTGTTGAAACTGAGTTTTAAGACTATTAAATAAAGTTGTGGCAGTAGGTGTCGAATAGTTTACAACATCAAAATTAAGCCAAGCCGTTCGCAGTGAGTATTCTGGAAGATGTTTTTCCTTGCGAGTCTTGTTCATTCCCAAATCAAAATCATCAAGAAATGAGAATAATCCTTCAGAACCACAGGAAGCATTGACTGTCCCAAACTTAGTTGTTGTATTAATACACTTTGCTTCAAGACGCTTTTGAGCTTTATTAATTGGTATAGTGTTTTCTGATTCCCAATCAAGATCAAGATGATAAAGTCCTGTATTTGTACCAACATACAATCGACGATTGTATATATTTAAGTCAAGTAAAAAATCTGCCTTTATTTTCAGATCCCATTCAACAGTTTCCAGAAAATCTTCATCAATTGGAATTGATTTTGATTCAATTTTGTCAACAGCTTTGATAAAATCAGCTTTCCCAGACTCATCATGTAGCTGATTACGAAATTGCTCCTGATCAATTAAATCATTTCTCAAAAATAATAATGTTGGTGCATCAAGTAAATTCTCATCTTCTTGAAGTTTACTTACAATATTTTTCATATCATAAATACGTACTGAGTGGTTCTCAGTGATTGTAATAAGCCGTCCCATATATAGGAACGCATCTTCAAAATTTCCTGGAAATCTTAGTGATACAACTTTCATATTTTTTCCTTCTGAATTTTCCGACCAACTGTTTTATCAATAACTTCATCTTTAATCCACTGCTCAACTAATAAATCGAAATCAGGAGGTAAAGCATTTCGTTTTCTTTCTTCTAGAGGTGAAACTGGATACCCATGCCAAGGATCTTGAATATTAGATGTACATGGAAATTTTGATAGTCTCTCTCCATTTGTACCAAGTGTTGCTTTTCCTGTTTGTAGAACTCCCCAGTAATCCTGATTTGCGTCACGGAGATTATGCTTGTCAGAATTATAAAAGATATCGTACTCAGTATCAGGTGGGATGCACCACATATTTTTGTGCTGTAGAGAACCATTACCTCTGTGTTTGTATTTTGATAAATACATTTTCCCCGTGACTGTAGGGCCGTACTCTAGCCCAGCAGATGTGCTTTGTTTTGCAGGCATTTTCTTTTTGCTTTTCGTTCTATATAAAGATAAAGAATGCTATGGAAGTGCGATCACCGATCTTGCATCTTGGGTTAAGGAACGCAACTTAACTAGGGGAAATAATAACCTCATTGGTGGGTTACTGCGTGCTGACTCAAGTTCGATCACCGATCTTGTAGGAGAATTATAACTCTGTTTTTGGCAAATTCGTCGAGTTTCTGCGATCACTTTCTCTGATGAAGTGCGATCGCCTCAATTATCTATCTGCTAAAGGTTTTGTAGTATGCGATCGCTATTCCTGTGAGTCGTGATTTTTAGGCGATCGCTCAAACCCAGTAAATTTATCCTAGTTTGATTATTTATCAACATTCTAATCACTATCTTGCTCTATTCGTGTATATCATACCACAGCGAGGTTTTAATGTCAAAGATGCGAGGGTATCCTTTAACTCCAATGGTGAACCCATCTATTTAACAGCTAGCAGCGATCGCGGCACGAATATTCAAGGACTTTTGCAGGCGAACGCAATACTTGAAAGTAATCAGTAAAGATTGCTGGTGATGGAGCAATTTATGGAACGAGGGACGATGTTGCGCTACTACTCCTTGCCGATCGCGCTGCCATCTTTCCTGGACACAGTTTGACACACCTGCTATTTTTCAAAGCCAAGATTTAGAAAGCAATGCCTGATGTCTAGCTACCTAGAATCAAAATCTCATCCTTCAGAGAGGTAGCAAGCTGCTAGTTTACTGCCAGCATTGGGGTGAGGTGGAGTCGATTGAAGCAAATCTCAAAGCGGCTTTAGCAAAGGTTCAAACTGAGCAGGAAGTTCAGGTAGGATAGCCTCACTTTTTTTGCGACGATCCTCCGCGCCGCCTTCTTACGATCGCGTAACCGCCCGATGGGTGCGATCGCAGCCTACTTAGTTGCAATAGCACGCTCGAATCGACTTGTAGGGTGCGTCAAACTTTGATTATAAACGGATTATCAAGGGTTTCGGATCTGACGCACCTTACTAATTGTGACACTTCCGTAAGTCCTGGCTCTTAATTTGTGCGCCGGTGGAATTTCTTTTATTGATTTGCCCAAGTAATGACAGGATGACTCAAAATGCCCGATCCAAAAATTATGAATCTTTTGAACTTGATTGATTTCAAAATTATAAAGTCCAGCTATTCCAGTGTTATCAAGACCTGATATTCTAAGCTGAGTTTATTGGTGCAGCTTCTTTTGCCTCCAGACTTTTGCAAGAGGTCTATTGTTAATTGTTGGCTGTTATTGTTGGTAAAACCCACCCCGGAGAATGAATTATTTGCTGTATTTTGGATTGGGTGGGGCAGGTTTTACCAGTGAGGTTGACGGCCGCTAAAAATCACGAAATTTCTGTGCAGAATGCCCTGACAGCATCTGCAAACTGCTGGTTATGCTCGATTAATGCCATGTGTCCTCCTTTCTGTATAGTAACTAGCTCTGCTTGAGGTAATTCTGCTTTCATTCGCAGGCTAGCTGGGGGAGTAGTGGCGATATCTGAATCGCCGCAGATCACCAACACAGGAATGTCAATTGATGGCAAAGTTTTTGTTTCGTCAAATTTGAGCATTCCCAGTGTGCCGCGAGCGAGAACGCCGGGAGAACCCAAGGCTGATAAGAAAGCTGAGAACTCTAATTGACCGCGCGTTTCAGTGCCTTTAAATCCCGATAATTCTACACTGATGTGCAATGAACCATTGAGATAGCTCAGCCAAGTCATTCCCCACATAATCGGTTCAAGAGCTATGGTGAGATAGAGCATAGGTTGAAGCAGCGGCTTTTGCAAAGCGCGTAATAAACCGCTAAAAATAGCGGTTTTGAGAGGATTAGTATAAGTCGTATCTACCAGAATTAAACCAGCTACTCGACTACCGAGAAGTTCTGGGAAAAGCCGACTGAATGTTAGAGAAATCATGCCGCCCATGCTGTGTCCGAGTAGGATAACAGGTTTATTTCCTGCTATGGCAATGACGGCTTCGAGATCGCGGGCAAATTTTTCTAGGGAGTAGTCGCTGTTTTTTGGTCGAGTGGATTTTCCTAAACCTGGAAGATCCCAAACAATCACTCGGAAGCGATCGCTTAGTTGCCGTTTCGCGTAATACCAAACCATACTGTTCGGCCCCCAACCATGTGAGAGAATAATCGGCTGTCCGTCCTCTGGGCCGTAGAATTCTACTTGTAAAATAGTGCCATCAGGCCTCTCTACCCGCTGCACCGTACCCGTCCGCGTTGGCTTGGGTTCGTCAGCACCGGGGCGGCGGAACAGCGGCAAACTGATAAAGCGGCCGCCAACAGACCAAAGAACCATCAAGATTCCGCTGACTAAGTAGGAAATCCCTACAAGTGCGCCGATGTACCATTCGTAAATAATGTATATACCTCCGCCAAGGACCCCGATGGATAGCAGTCCCACCAGCCATAGGAACAGGAAATTGAAGGGCATGAACGGCATAAGCTGAAACCTTGGGTAGGATTTTGGTTGCGGATTCAAACAGAATCATACTCAGGTTAGGCCACAGTCGGCAAGCGGTAAGTTAAGCTCTTAATTTGTGCGCTGGTAGAATTTCTTTTATATTTGCCCAAGTAGTGACAGGATGACTCAAAATGCCCGATCCAAAAATATCGAGTTCATCGCCAAATGCCAGAGATTCTGTCACGGTGGAGTTAGTTGAGTTTTTATCTTATCTTCGCAGTCTAGATATTAATATTTTTGTTGAGGGCGAGATCCTGCGCTGCAACGCTCCAGAAGGAATTATTACACCGGAAATACGGGCAAAAATTTCTCATAAAAAAGCAGAAATTATTTCCTTTTTAAAAGCAGCTAATCGTACTTCTAGTTTCACTCATGCACCGATTGTTCCTATGGGGCGGGACGGAAATCTACCGCTCTCCTTTGCACAGCAGCGCTTGTGGTTTCTCGACCAATTAGTACCGAACAATCCCTTCTATAATGTTCCTGCAGCCTTGCGTTTGACAGGTTCGCTCAATTTTGCGGCGCTGCAAGAAACCTTCAATGAGATTGTGCGCCGCCACGAAGCTTTACGCACGACTTTAGCATTAGTTTCGGGGCAACCTGTTCAGAGAATAGCTGCTGCTTTCCACCTCCCGATTAATGTAGTGGACTTGCGAAATTTGCCAAAGGAATCTCGACAAACTGAAGAAAACCGGCTCACCGCTGAGGAAGCGCAACGCTCTTTCAATTTGTCCAATGACTTGTTGCTGCGAGTCACATTATTGCAGTTAGATGATGCCGAATATTTACTAATGCTGAATATGCACCACATTGTCTCCGATGGTTGGTCTATCGGAGTGCTAATTCAGGAATTAGGCGCACTTTACACGGCATTTGCTAGCGAAAAACCTTCGCCTTTACCGGCTTTGTCGATCCAGTATGCTGATTTTGCAAAATGGCAGCGGGAATGGCTGCAAGGGGAAGTTTTAGAAACGCAGCTTGCTTACTGGAGACAGCAGCTAAACGGCATTTCTATGCTAAATTTGCCTGCGGATCGACCCAGGCCAGCAATTCAAAGTTACCGAGGCAAAAGGCAATTTTTACAACTGTCAAAACAACTGAGCGAGGCTTTAGAAACGTTGAGCCAGCGCGAAGGAGTGACGCTGTTTATGACAATGCTGGCAGCTTTTAAAACGTTGCTTTACCATTACGCGCAGCAAGAAGATATTGTAGTAGGTTCGCCGATCGCCAATCGCAACCGCAGTGAAATAGAAGCATTAATCGGTTTTTTTGTCAACAGTTTGGTGTTGCGTACAGATTTGTCGGGAAATCCAACTTTTCAGGAACTTTTAAACCGAGTCAAAGAGGTAGCATTAGGAGCTTACGCTCACCAAGATTTGCCGTTTGAGAAATTAGTAGAAGAACTGCACCCCGATCGCGCTTTGAACCAAAATCCCCTATTTCAGGTGGCGTTTGCGCTGCAAAACGCGCCCGGGAATCAGTTAGAATTGCCAGAATTAACACTCAGCCCGCAGCAGTTAGATGTGGGTACAGCGCGGTTTGATTTGGAGTTTCATTTGTGGGAGCGATCGCCCAACAGCTCGGGAAGCAACCAATCGCCCAGCAATAAGCTGTGGGTTGATAGCTCGGAGGGTATCAGCGGCATGGTTATTTACAGCGCCGATTTATTTGATGAAGCTACGATTTCCCGAATGTTAGGGCATTTTCAAACTCTGTTAGAAAGGATTGTGACAAATCCCGAACAGCGAATTGCCAACTTGCAATATTTGAGCGACAAAGAGCGTTATCATTTGTTAGTTGAATGCAACAACACTCAGGCCGATTATCCGCAAGATTTGTGCATCCATCAGCTATTTGAAATGCAGGCAGATCGGACACCGGATGCGGTGGCGCTGGTATTTGGAGAGGAGCGAGTCACCTATCGAGAGCTAAATCTCCGCAGCAACCAACTAGCACGTTATCTGCAAAAAATGGGGGTTGGCGCGGAAGTTTTAGTCGGGCTTTGCTGCGGGCGATCGCTCGATCTGATCGTGGGGATGTTGGGTATCCTGAAAGCGGGAGGAGCTTACTTAATTTTAGATCCGAGCTATCCTGCTGAGCGATCGAGCTTTATGCTAAAAGATGCTCAAGTGTCAGTATTGCTTACCCGCCAGGGAATAAATTCCCTGTCTAATAGCGAAAGTCGTCTAAAGACGACTGAAGGAGGACAAGTTTCCAGTCGGCTTCAGCCGACTTCAGCTATGAGCCAGGGAATTTATTCCCTGGTGGATGATGGCGAAGTGCAAAATTTAGAAACACAGTCAGATGATAAAATTCACCATCCAAGGGTTGTTTTTCTAGACACAGACTGGGAGATGATTTCCCAAGAAATCGCCGACAATCCAACCAGCGCAGCCACAGCCCCAAATCTGGTTTACGCGATTTACACCTCCGGTTCCACGGGAAAGCCGAAAGGAGTGGAAATTGAGCACGGGAGCTTGTTAAATCTCGTTTTTTGGCATCAAAGAGAGTTTGGGGTGTCAGCGGGCGATCGGGCAACGCAAATAGCAGCGATCGGCTTTGATGCTTGCGGGTGGGAAATTTGGCCTTATCTCGTCGCAGGAGCTAGCATCTACTTTCCAGAAGATGACATCAGGCGAGATCCTGAAAAACTGCAAAACTGGTTAGTATCAAAAGCCATCACCATTAGCTTTTTGCCAACACCTTTAGCCGAGAAAGTTTTGCTATTAGATTGGCCTCAAAATACAGCTTTGCGAATATTGCTCGCAGGCGGCGAAAAACTGCAACAACATCCTTTAAAATCCCATCCATTTAAGCTAGTAAATAATTACGGCCCAACCGAAAACACCGTCGTCACAACTTCCGGTTATATTCCTGTAACAGAGCAAACAGACATCGCCCCGACAATTGGCCGCCCCATTGCTAACACTCAAATCTACATATTAGACAAATATTTGCAGCCCGTACCAATGGGGGTTGTTGGCGAATTGTACATCGGCGGAAACGGACTCGCTCGCGGCTACCTCAACCGCCCAGATTTAACCGCAGAACGCTTTATTGTCAATCCTTTTAAACCAAATTCAGAAGAGCGAATTTACAAAACCGGCGACTTAGTACGCTACGGAGGCGATCGCAACCTTGAATTTTTAGGACGCATTGACGAACAAGTAAAAATTCGCGGTTTCCGCATCGAATTAGGAGAAATCGAGACACTATTAACTCAACATCCGGCCGTGCAGCAAACTGTAGTAACAACTTCGGAAGATGGACAGAGAGATAAACGTTTAGTAGCTTATATTGCCCTGAATCCTGAATATAGCGTTGCCCGCGAAAAAAGCCAAATAATGCAATTGCAGGACGAACAGGTTTTGCAGTGGCAAATGCTCTACAATGAAACTTACAATCAGCCTGTTGTTGAGTCAGATCCAACATTTAATATTGTCGGCTGGAATAGCAGCTATACTAATCAGCCAATCCCAGCAGAACAGATGCGCGACTGGGCGAACAATCAAGCAGCCCAAATTTTAGCTTTGCAGCCTAGCCGAGTGTTAGAAATTGGCTGCGGCACAGGTTTGTTGCTGTTCCAAATTGCCTCTCGCTGCACTCAATATTGCGGCACAGACTTTTCACCTATTTCGCTCAACTATATTCGGCAGCACTTGGCAAATCAACAGTTAGCTAATGTAACGCTGCTTCAGAAAATGGCGACAGACTTTGAAGGAGTAGAGACAGCAGCTTTTGACGCAGTAATTCTCAACTCAGTCGTGCAATATTTCCCGACTATCGACTATCTCGTGCAGGTGCTAGAAGGTGCGGTGAAAGCAACTGCTCCCGGCGGCTTTATATTCATCGGAGATGTCCGCAGCTTGCCGTTGCTGGCAGCTTTTCATGCTTCGGTACAACTGTATCAAGCCGAACCTTCTCTCGCGGGCGAACAGTTGCAGCAGCGAGTACAAATGCAAATTTTTCAAGAAACAGAGTTAGTTATCGATCCAGATTTTTTTAGCGCATTAAAGCACCGCTTTCCGCAGATTGGCGGCGTGGAGATTCAATTAATGCGCGGTAGTTATCACAATGAGTTAACTGATTTTCGGTACAATGTTATTTTGCATATTGCGTGTGAAACAGCACGCCCCAAATCATCGGCCAAAGGGGAGTGCGGCGCCGAAAAACTGCTGGATTGGTTGGATGAAAATCAGAATCTGAGTGTTACCAAGGTGCAACAAATATTATTGGAAAATCAACTCGATGTTTTAAGAATTGCTAATGTGCCTAATGCGCGGGTAACGGCAGCAGTTAAGGCGGCAGAATTGCTGTCTGTTGTCGATAAATTTCCAACAGCAGGTCAGTTGCAGAAAGCCGTGGAAAAAGTCGAGGATTTAGGAGTCGATCCCGAAGCGTGGTATGCTTTGGAAGTTCCGTATAATGTTAATATTAGTTGGTCTAATTCCGACGGTCAAGGGCGCTACGATGTAGTGTTTGCACGGGGCGAAACCAGAGATTTTGTGCGAGAAACCCGAAGCGATAACTTGCGTCCTTGGCGCTCTTATGCTAACAATCCCTTACAAGCTAAAGCAGCACGGAAATTAGTGCCACAGTTGCAGGCTTATCTAGCAGAAAAACTGCCGGAATATATGGTTCCGTCGGCTTTTGTGGTGCTGGAATCGCTACCGGTGACGGCTAACGGAAAGGTCGATCGGCTCGCTTTGCCTGCACCGGAACCGATTAAGTTAGAATGGGCTGGCGGTTATATTGCGCCTCAGACTTCTATTGAGGAAGTTTTAGTGAAAATTTGGGCTGAGGTTTTGGGGATAAAGCGAGTGGGTATCCGGGACAATTTCTTTGAGTTGGGAGGCCATTCGCTGCTGGCGACTCAGCTTGTTTCTAGAGTGCGAGATGCTTTCGGGGTAGAGTTGCCTTTGCGCCGGGTTTTTGAAGCACCGACAATTGCAGAATTATCTAAGATTGTGGAGAACTTAAAAGAGAGCGATGCTAATATTAAAGCTCCTGCTTTAGTGGCGATTTCTCGGGACAGTCGGCGGATGAAGCTATCATCTTTTAATCAAGAAAGTAAATAAAAAGGAGCGCTGTTGAACAGGGTACACTTTCGATAAATATGCAGCAAGAAACAGAAGTTTTCGTCTTCCCGGCATCCTTTGCCCAGCAGCGGCTTTGGTTCCTCAATCAATTAGCACCGGGCAATCCTTTCTACAATGTCTCAACAGCGCTCCGCTTAACAGGTTCCCTCAACTTCAGATCCTTAGAGCAAACCTTCAACGAAATTGTGCAGCGGCACGAAACTTTACGCACCACTTTTACGCTTTTGGAAGGGGAACTCGTACAAATTATTGCTCCCATTTTAACCGTATCCCTCCCCACAATCGACTTACAAAATCTCTCGCCAAATCAGCAGGAAACCGCAGCGCTGCAACTCGCAACCGATGCAGCGCAATGCCCTTTCGATTTAGCCGCCGGGCCGTTATTCAAAGTAACGCTCCTACAGCTCAGTGAAACAGAACATATATTGTTGCTGAATTTACATCATATTGTGGCTGATGGTTGGTCGATTGGAGTGCTAATTCGAGAGCTGGGAACGCTCTACACAGCATTTGTAAAAAATGAGCGATCGCACTTACCAGCACTGCCCGTGCAGTACGCCGACTTTGCAGAGTGGCAGCACCAATGGTTGCAGGGCGAAGTATTAGAAACGCAGTTAGCTTATTGGCGGCAGCAGTTAAACGGAATTACCGCACTCAATCTACCAACTGACAGGCAAAGACCAGCCGTTCCATCCTACCGCGGCGCCAAACACTTTATAACACTATCACCTGCTTTGAGCGAGGCGCTAAAGTCATTTAGCCAGCAAGAAAGCGCGACTTTATTTATCACTCTACTAGCCGCTTTTCAAACTTTGCTGTACCGCTATACAGGACAAGTAGATATTGCAGTAGGAACGCCGATCGCCAATCGCAACCTGAGCGAAATAGAAGCATTAATCGGGTTTTTTGTCAACAGTTTGGTGCTGCGTGCAGATTTATCAGGAAATCCAGCTTTTCGGGAACTATTGCATCGGGTAAAAAACGTCGCAATGGCAGCCTACGCTCACCAAGATTTGCCCTTCGAGAAGTTGGTTGAGGAATTGCACCCCGATCGCGAGTTGAGCCGCAACCCCCTATTTCAAGTTAGTTTCAGCCTGCAAAACACTCCTGTAGCAGCGCTAGAATTGCCGGGAATCGCTGGAGAGGCGATCGACTTTGACGCGGGAACCGCCAAGCTCGATTTAGAGTGCCACTTGTGGGAAAATGCAGGAAGTATTCAAGGGCAATTTGTCTACAGCACAGACTTATTTGATAGCGCCACAATTGCGCGCATGGCGGGACATTTCCAAACGCTGCTCGAAGCCATTGTTGCCAATCCCAAACAGCACCTCAGCGACTTGGCTTTGCTGACAGCGCCAGAATACCAGCAATTATTAATCGATTGGAATGACACTCAGAGAGATTATCCGCAAAACCAGTGTTTCCATCAGCTATTTGAAGAGCGAGTCGCGCGATCCTCTTCGAGGGCTCCGCTAACGCCCGATGCTGTAGCCGCCGTCTTTGAAAACCAGCAGTTAACCTACCGCCAACTCAACAGCCGAGCCAACCAACTTGCACATTACTTGCAGGAATTGGGAGCAGCACCAGAAGTTTTAGTGGGCCTTTGTGTAGAACGTTCCTTAGATGGGATCGTCGGATTGCTAGGCATTATCAAAGCAGGCGCAGCCTACCTGCCTTTAGATCCAACTTATCCTCAAGAGCGGCTTAACTTCATGTTAGAAGATGCTCAGGTGTCGATTTTGGTAACTCAGCAGCACTTAGCAAAAAACTTGACGCAGCCGGAAAATTACGGAGTTTTTTCAGTAGTGTGTTTGGACTCTGACAGAAAAATTATTGCTCAACAAAGCCCCGAAAATCCAACTACAAATATCCTACCGGAAAACCTTGCCTACGTCATCTACACATCGGGTTCAACCGGAAAACCCAAAGGCGTTTTAATCGAACATCGGGGACTATACAACTTAGCCCTAGCTCAAAAAGAAGCTTTTAACTTAAACTCAAATCACCGCATTTTGCAATTCGCATCCCTGAGTTTTGATGCCTCAATCTTTGAGATTGTCATGGCCTTGGGAACCGGAGCAACACTTTACTCAGCCAAGAAAGAATCTTTGTTGCCCGGACAAACATTAATCCAATTTTTGCAGGACCATGCTATTACTCACGCTACCTTCCCGCCCTCGCTGCTAGCTGTCCTTCCAAACGCCAAACTTCCCGCACTGCAAACAATCATCTGTGCGGGCGAATCCTGTTCCCCCGATGTTGTTAAACGCTGGGCTTCTGGGCGCAGATTTTTTAACGCTTACGGCCCTACAGAAGCGACAGTCTGGTCAAGTTTGGCCGAAATTGGCGATTGCAAAAAACCGCCCATCGGCCGCCCAATTGCCAACACTCAACTCTATATTTTAGATGAAAATTTACAGCCTGTACCGGTTGGAATTCCCGGTGAATTGTACATCGGCGGCAGCGGATTGGCGCGAGGCTACCTGAACCGCCCCGAATTAACCGCCCAGCGATTTATTGCTAATCCGTTTAGCCAGAAAGCAGGAGAACGAATTTATAAAACTGGTGACTTAGCTCGCTATTTTCCAAACGGCAATATTGAGTTTTTAGGCCGCACTGACGAACAAGTAAAAATTCGCGGTTATCGAATAGAATTGGGAGAAATTGAAGCGCTGCTGCTTCAGCATCCAGCAGTCAAAGAAACAGCGGCGGTTGCTGTAGATGATTTGTCGGGCAACAAACGGCTAGTTGCTTATGTCGTCCCCAATCACAATCAGCCGCTTAATCCCGGGGAAATACGCAATTTCCTCAAACAACAACTGCCCAATTACATGATTCCCAGTGCTTTTGTGGCGATGGATTTTCTGCCCCTAACTCCCAATGGTAAAATCGACCGCCTGCGCCTACCTGCACCGGGAAATCTAACTAGCAATTCAATAGATAAAAGCTGCATTGCACCTCGCACACCAACCGAGTCAACCCTCGCCAAAATTTGGGCAGAAATCCTCAACGCAGAGTGCGTTGGCATTCGCGACAACTTCTTCGATTTGGGTGGAGATTCCCTGCTGGCAATCCGCCTCATCAATGAGATTAACCAGCAATTTGAGCGCGAATTGCCGCTGTCTGCTCTTTTTTTAAACCCCACAATTGAAGGTTTAGCCGATTCGCTATCTTCAGAAACAAATTCTCTGGAATGGTCGCCTTTAGTTGCAATTAAGCCTCGCGGTAAAAATCCCCCGTTCTTCTGCGTCCATCCCATCTTTGGCGTGGTATTTCCTTATGTCGAGTTAGCGTTTCAGCTAGGAGAAAATCAACCGTTTTACGGGCTGCAACCTAAAGGGATTGACGGCGAAAGTTCTCCGCTAACTAGGATTGAAGACATGGCGGCTGACTACATCGCAGCCTTGCGTACAGTTCAACCAAAAGGGCCTTATTTTTTAGGAGGCTGGTCTTTTGGAGGTTTGGTTGCTTTTGAGATGGCTCAACAGTTGCTCGCCGCGGGGGATGAAGTGGCTTTACTTGCTGTGCTGGATAATTTAGCGCCGGTTTCTGCTAACAAACCTTCTTTGTGGGATGGTTGCAAGTTTCTTCTGACTACTGTTTCGCGCTCTATCTGGCCTTTTGTAGTAGATTATTTTCGCTTGGTGGCTGCTGCGGAAAATGTTCAAAGTGGCGGTATTGCTGGCAGGTTTCCGAAATTAAATAAGATGCTTAATTTGGCCGCTAATTTTTTGCATCGCTGGAATTGGAAACAGGCTGTTATGGTTAGCATCCTATCTCAGGAGTCAAAAAAACCCAACTGGCGCGAGCTGGCAATTCCTTCGATGTTTACTGTATTTCAGGCTAACAGTCAAGCAACTATCAGCTATGTACCGAAAATTTATCCGCAGCGAATTACTCTGTTTAGATCGAGGGAACAGCTAAGCATGAATCATCAAGATCCGACTCTTGGCTGGAGCGAATTAACCACGGAAAAAGTAGAGGTGATTAGAGTTCCTGGGAATCATCTTACTATGCTGAGAAAGCCCTGCGTCGAGGTGCTGGCTCAACAGCTAAAGCATTGCTTGGAGAAGTAATTAAGTGATTGAGGAACCCGCGTGCTTGTGTGTCGCAACCGGGTTTGATGTGCGAAAGCGCTATTAGTCCTGAATCTGATCTTCATCTGCGTGAATCAGCGTCAATCCATTGTCATCTGCGGTTAACAAATTCTCTTTTTTTAACCGCAGATGAGGGCAGATAAACACAGATTAACGCAGATTAATTCAATCAATTCCGGTTGCAGCATCCATCCGTGATTGTTGACTGATGACTGTTCTGAAATGCCTCAATCTAAAATCTAAAATTGCCCAATGGATTGCGCGATGCTGAAGATGATAGCAGCCAAACCTGCTGCGATCGGAATTGTCACCAGCCAAGCCGAACCAATTGACAGCAAAGTTTGCAAGCGTACTGTTTTCCAAGCTTTGATCAGCCCGACTCCGACAACTGCACCGACTAAAGCGTGGGATGTGGAAACTGGCAAACCGAAGCGGGATGCTAGCAAGACTGTGGTGGCTGTGGCTAATTCCGCGCAAAATCCGCCGCTTGGTTGCAGTTCGATGATTTTTTCGCCGACTGTGGCAATTACATTTTTGCCCCAGATGGCTAAACCGATGACTATTCCTGCGCCTCCGACGACTAAAATCCACAGGGGAACGCTGAAATCTTCTGAGGGAAAGGAACCTGTGCGCCGGATGTAGGCGATCGCAGCTAGGGGAGCAACTGCATTTCCTACGTCGTTGGAACCGTGGGAAAATGCTACAAAACAGGCGCTCAAGACTTGAAATCTCGCCATTTGTTGCTCGATGGGAGAGTGGGGGAGTTTCGGAGTGGGGGAGGAGTTTGTACTCGGGCCGAATCCCTTATCTCCTCTTCCTTCTTCCTTCTTCCTTCTTTCTTCTTCCTTCTCAACTGATTCTAATTTCTTCCAGCTATTGAGTGTCAGGGCGATCGCCCCAATACTCCCAATGCCAATGACAATATCGTGAATTGGCAGATTCCAGCCAAATCGATCGTGCGCGGCGGCGATCGCCCCTGTCTGCACCAAAGCAACATCCACAACAGACGGCAGTACAATTATCCCAAATACGCTCAGCATTGCTGCACTCAGCCAAGGTATCCACTCGCGCATTTGAGATAGAGGATCTGGCCGATCGAGAATCGAATACTTCACCACAGTGTAAAATAGCGCGGCTAAAGCACCGCTAGCAACAGGTGTCGCCACCCAAGTTAGGGAGATAGTGCCGATGGTTCGCCAATCAACTGCATTAATTCCGGCTGCAACACAGCTAAAACCCGCGATCGCGCCCACCACTGCATGGGATGAAGAAACTGGCAAACCTCGACTGGTAGCGATTTGCAGCCAGATCCCGCAAGCTATCAGCACTGACACCATCCCGATTAAAAATACTTGCGGTTGGGCAGCGAACACTTGTGCATTCACAACTCCTGTTGCCAGAGTTTCGGAAACCCCTTGCCCGAACAGCACTGCGCCGGAAAACTCCAGTATGCCTGCAACAATTATTGCCTGCCGCAGCGTTAGGGCCTTCGAGCCTACGGATGTCCCCATCGAGTTAGCGACATCGTTGGCCCCCAAGTTGGCGGCGACGTAGAAGGCGAGTGCAGCCATTGCCCCCAGTTGCAGAAATACGACCTCAGAGGTATTTAACATAGAATTTTTTTGACATAAAACGGGCATTTCGATATATGATAAGGGATTGTGAGTTTTGGTAAATCCCATGAAAGGCGCAGAAATAATCCGTTCTATCGAAACGGAAGAAATAAATAGAGTCAAGCAAGAACTTAATAAACAACTCCCGGAAATTTACGTGGGCGACACAGTGCGAGTCGGCGTGAAAATTAAAGAGGGTAACAAAGAACGGGTTCAGCCCTACGAAGGGACTGTGATTGCCATGCGTAACGGCGGGATTAATGAAACAATCACCGTCCGCCGCGTGTTTCAGGGCGTCGGAGTGGAACGGGTGTTTTTGATTCACTCGCCCCGCATCGCGACGATCCAAGTGATGCGCCGCGGGAAAGTCCGCAGAGCAAAACTTTACTACCTGCGCGATCGGGTGGGCAAAGCTACTCGCGTCAAACAGCGGTTCGATCGCTCCCTGTAGGAATGCACCCAGCTTTCCCTTGGTTCATGGTTCATGGGAAATTGAAAAATTTCAAAAAAAAGTTTCCCATTTATGAGCGCACTGTGTTAAAATAGAAATCTAGGGGTTAAGCGAATTTCAGCAACCTCACCTGTGCGCTCTTAGTTCAGTTGGTAGAACGCAGGTCTCCAAAACCTGATGTCGGGGGTTCAAGTCCTCCAGGGCGCGCTGAATCACCAAACTTTAAATTCTGCCCGAAAGCGCCCGGATTATTGGCTGGCAACAGTCAAAACCGCAAACTTTCGGGTAGAATTAATTTTTGTGGGCGGTTCGCAAAAAATGCCATCAACAAATGCTCGGTGTCGCTTCTCGATCGTCGGTTTCGGCGATCGGCAGTTACACAGTTGATAGGTTGGGCTTGTAAAAAAGTCGTGGCTTTAGATTTGAGATTTGGGACTTGGGCGTAAGTGGTTAGTGTCACAAAATCTGAGAGCCGCGGGCCACTCACACCATCTAAAATCTAAAATCTAAAATCTAAAATCGCAAGGAGGATGGAATCGTGGCGAAAAAAGACCAAGCTCAAGAAACTCAAGAAATAACGGCGCCTGGGTTTAATCCTGCGGGTTTTTTAAAGGAAACTAGAGAAGAACTCGACAAAGTGGTTTGGCCCAGCAGGCAGCAGTTAATCAGCGAGTCTTTGGCCGTGCTTTTGATGGTAATCCTCTCAGCAAGCCTGATCTATTTGGTGGATAACTTCTTTAACTGGGGCGCGGGAAAGGTGTTTGGGCCATGACTTTTGCATCAGAAGAATCTGAGTATTCCACAGAAGCGACGGGACAGCCAGCATCGCCAGATGTGCCGGAGATTGATGCTCGCTGGTATGCTGTTCAAGTTGCCTCAGGGTGCGAAAAGCGCGTGAAGGCAAACTTGCAGCAGCGGATTCAAACTTTGGATGTTGCTGATCGCATCGTTCAAGTGGAAATTCCGCAAACTCCCGCAATCAAAGTCGGCAAAGACGGTTCCAGGCGGCAGTCAGATGAAAAAATCTTTCCCGGCTACGTACTCATCCGTATGTTTATGGACGAGGATACGTGGCAGGTGATCAAGAATACCCCGAATGTAATTAATTTTGTCGGGGCAGAGCAGAAACGCCGCTACGGGCGCGGCAGGGGTCACGTCAAACCGCTACCTCTGAGTCATTCAGAAGTAGAACGGATCTTCAGAAACGCTCAGGAATCAGAACCGGTTGTCAAAGTATCGATGTCTACTGGAGACCACGTTGTGGTACTTTCCGGGCCGTTTAAGGATTTTGAAGGTGATGTGATTGAAGTTAGCCCGGAACGAAACAAGCTCAAAGTTTTACTCTCGATTTTTGGGCGCGATACGCCTGTAGAATTGGAGTTCAATCAGGTTCAGAAACAGAACTAACTAATGGCAAAGAAAGTTGTTGCAGTAATTAAGTTGGCGATTACGGCGGGAAAAGCCAACCCAGCTCCTCCGATCGGCCCAGCTCTGGGTCAGCACGGCGTCAATATTATGATGTTTTGCAAGGAGTACAATGCTAGAACCGCAGACCAAGCGGGTCTGGTGGTTCCGGTAGAAATTTCGGTTTTTGAAGACCGCAGTTTTACGTTTATTCTCAAAACTCCGCCGGCGTCGGTTTTGATTCAAAAAGCGGCTGGCATTGCTAAAGGTTCGGGAGAACCTAATCGCAAGCAAGTAGGGACGATTACACAGGCTCAGTTGCGAGAAATCGCTGAAACCAAAATGCCTGACCTCAATGCTAATGATGTTGAGGCTGCTATGAAAATTGTGGCAGGAACGGCTAAAAATATGGGCGTGGCGATCGCGGATTGAAGGAAGAAGGAAGAAGGAAGAAGGAAGAAGGAAGAAGGAAGATTTTTCCTAGTCCAAGTTCCAAATTGCTAATCCAAAATTCCTGATTTTGAAGCTCAAATCTTCAATCTAAAATCCAAAATCCAAAATCCAAAATCGACTCGGTTCAGGGGGAGAAGCAAAGCTTCGCTAGTAACCGAAAACGGGTAGATTTTAAGATTGTCCGATAGGTTCAATCTAAAATCTAAAATCTAAAATCTAAAATCTAAAATCGACTGACCCCAGGAGATAACAATGGCCAAGAAAGTATCGCGAAGACTGCAAGAACTTCAAAAGAAAGTTGAAGACAGACCTTATCTACCGCTGGAAGCTCTGCAACTTTTGAAAGAAACAGCAACCGCTAAGTTTGGCGAAGCTGCTGAAGCTCACATCCGTTTGGGAATTGACCCGAAATATACTGACCAACAGTTGCGGACAACTGTATCGCTACCAAAAGGAACTGGTCAAGTAGTCAGAATTGCGGTGATTGCTAAGGGCGAAAAAGTTAAAGAAGCTCTGAATGCCGGCGCGGATATTGCTGGTTCTGAAGAGTTGATCGATGAAATTCAGAAGGGCATGATGGACTTCGATTGCCTGATTGCTACCCCAGACGTGATGCCGTTGGTGGCAAAATTGGGCCGGTTGTTGGGCCCGCGCGGTTTGATGCCTTCTCCGAAAGGTGGCACGGTGACGACTGACATTGCTCAGGCGATCAACGAGTTTAAAGGTGGTAAACTAGAATTCCGTGCCGATCGAACTGGCATCGTTCATGTTATGTTTGGCAAGGCAGCTTTCTCAGCGGAAGATTTGCTGGTCAACCTTCATGCTTTGCAAGAAACTGTTGACCGCAACCGTCCTTCTGGTGCTAAAGGTCGCTACTGGCGCAGTTTGTACGTATCCGCAACAATGGGCCCGTCGATCGAAGTCGATATCAGTGTCCTGCGCGATACCAAACTTGATGCTGCGTAGAAAGAATTAAGCAGAAGGCAGAAGGTAAAAGACAGCTTCGGCTGTCTGTGTAAATCTCTCACAAGACTTACGCCAGACCCTTGCTAATCTCTGCCTTCTGATGATAGCCTAATCAAAAATCAATAAGCTGAAGACCGCAGGTGCCGACCGCTTAATTTCCTGCCGAGGCTGAAGAAATAAAAACTCAAGACTCAAAGATTAGAAATTTTCTATTTTTAATTCTGACTTGTTAATTTTTAATTCTCTGCCCCGGCTCTAAGGTCGGGGTTTTTGGTGGGCAGTTTTCGATCCTAAAAGGAGGTGAAATAAGTATGGGCAAAACTTTAGCAGTAAAAAATGAGATTATTGCAGACCTCAAGCAAACCTTGAGCGAATCTCAACTGGCGATCGTGATTGACTACACGGGCTTAACTGTTGCTGAAATCACAGATTTGCGTCGGCGTTTGCGTCCCAAAGGCAGCAGTTGCCAAGTGGCAAAAAACACGCTGATGCGAATTGCGGTTGAAGGCAACGAAACCTGGCAGCCGCTACAGGAATTGCTGACGGGTACGTCGGCGTTTGTGTTCGTGCAAGAAGATATTGGCGGGGCGATTAAAGCTTACCAAGAATTCCAAAAAGTCTCTAAGAAGACTGAACTTCGCGGCGGCGTGATGGAAGGACGGGTACTGAAAGAAGCTGATGTTAAAGCATTAGCTGATCTGCCGTCGAAAGAACAACTCATGGCTCAAATTGCTGGCGCTATCAACGGTGTCGCAACCAAGTTGGCTGTGGGTATCAATCAAGTTCCTACTTCGATCGCTCGCGGTCTTAAAGCTTATGCTGAAAAAGACGGCGATTCCGCAGCAGTAGAAGCAGAAGCACCAGCACAACCTGAAGCAGAAGCACCAGCACAACCTGAAGCAGAAGCACCAGCACAACCTGAAGCAGAAGCACCAGCACAAACTGAAGCAGAAGCACCAGCACAACCTGAAGCAGAAGCTGAAAGCACATCTGCGTAAGTCATTAGTAATTAGTCACGAGTCAAGAGTCGTTAGTTTTGAGAAACAAACTCATGACTGGAGACGAGAAACTCATAATTAATGAGTAATCCACAATCCACAATCCACAATCTACAATCGAACTAGGAGTTCAAAAAATGTCTACTGCAACTGATGAAATCTTGGACAAACTTAAGTCTTTGACTTTGCTCGAAGCATCTGAATTGGTCAAGCAAATTGAAGAAGCTTTCGGCGTCAGCGCTGCTGCTCCTGTAGGCGGCATGATGATGATGCCCGGTATGGGTGGTGGAGCGGCTCCTGAACCAGTAGAAGAGCAAACCGAGTTTACTGTGATGCTCGAAGAAGTTCCTGCTGACAAGAAAATCGCCATTCTGAAGGAAGTCCGCGCAATTACCGGTCTGGGTCTGAAGGAAGCAAAAGACTTGGTAGAAGCCGCACCGAAGGCAGTTAAGGAAGCTATTGCTAAGGAAGCTGCTGAAGAAATGAAGAAACAGCTTGAAGCTGTGGGCGCAAAGATTTCTATCAAGTAGTCAGAGAATGTAGTTGATATCAATTCCGGTGACACCGGAATGATGGTTAACTGTTGACGGTTGACTGTTGACTGTTGACTGTTCCCTAAAATTAATCGCGCGATAGTTACATCTCTCGCGCGATTAATTATTTTTGGGGTAGGGAAACGGCATTGCCGTGTCCTCTTAGATTTTAGAGGCGGCTTCCATTTGTCGCACTACTGTTAAAGCAGAATAGGAAACACCGGCAGTGCCTTCTCCGGGATGGGTGGAGTCACCTACTAACCACAAATTTTTAATTGGTGTGCGGTTGGCAAATCCGAAGGGCCCGAAGGTTGGTATTCGCTGGCCAATGCCACCCACAACACCTCTATCTCTCGCCGTGTAGCGCGCAAAGGTGCGGGGTGTGGCGGCTTCTTGGTGTACGATCGACTCTGGCGTCAAATTGAAATATTCGCTCAAACGGGCGATCGCCCCGACAGTATATTTTTGCTTCAATCCTTCATAATCAACCGAATTCCACCACATTCGAGTATCAGTAAATGACGAAGCGATAATTGTCGCCATTCCCTTCGGTGCTCGGCCATCTCCCGGATGGCTGACTGAAACAAATAATGAATTATTCTCCCCAATCTCGCCGTCGTAATCGTAGAGAAACTGAAGGTGCGGCGGACAATTGGCCGGAATTGCGCTTTCATGCACTCCCAAATATATCACGAAAGCACCGGATGCGGGCGGCAATTTATCAACTCGATATTTGTAGCCTGCCATTTGATTTGGGAGTTGGTTTTTTGTCTCTGAACTCTCTGATTTAACGGATAAATTATCAGTTAAATTATCAGTTAAATTTCCGACAATCGGCTCGCTTGACAACAATTTTACTAAATTTTGCGCGGTCACGTTGGCAACAATGCGATCGGCAGTTTCTGTCCAAACTTCGCCTGTTTTTTGATTGCGAATCACTGTACCGGTGGCTTTGCCGTTGGCTGTGACAATACTTTCAACTGTGTGCCGCAATAATACTTGACCGCCGTAGAGTTCGATCGCCTCTACAAGTCGATCGCTCAACACCTGCATACTTCCTTGTAGATGATACAATCCCTGTGGCTCTTGCGAAACTCCTAAAGCCGTCGCCGCGTAAAGTAGCGCCGTTTCTTCGGTATCAACTTGAGAATACAATTTTAACTGCAAATCCAGAAAAGTTCTCAAGCGCAAATTGTCGCCCAACCCACAAAGCCGCAAAGCATCTCCCACTGTCATAAAAGTGAAAGGCAAAGTAATTAGAGTATCGGGGCGAACTGCTTGAATTAATTGCCAGAAATCCCAGAAGTTTCTGGGCGGTAAAACTGGATCGCGCCCTTGAAAGTTCCAGCTAGCTTTGAACAATGCCGACAATAATTGCCAAAAAGGTTCGCTTCCGGGAAACTGCCGCTGCCTTTCTTGCTGCCACTTTTGCGGATCTCGCCACACGCTAATCGGTGCGGTTTCTCCCGGCAAAAACACCGCACAAGCGGGATCGCAGGGTGTGGCGGCGGGAAGTTCTATGTCTAATTCTGAGAAAATTCGGTGGTGAATGCCTCCGGGTTCCAATCCTGCAACCTGCGTGGCGCCGACATCGAAGGTAAAGCCTTTGCGCTTGAAGGTGGAAGCGCATCCGCCGGGGACGATCGCCTGGTCTAAGACTAGCACTTTGTATCCTCTGCGGGCTAGCAGGGCTGCTGCTGTCAGCCCGCCGATTCCGCCTCCAATTACCGTGACGCGGCCCTTAGTGTCTGCTGGATTGGATTTGCCTAAAGGGGTGCGATCGCCTGTCATAAATTTATTTATTGTAATATTTCTTAATAGTATGCTCATATTTGGCAATAAAAAGCTCTTGTAGCGACAGGTTGAAATCTATCGCTACAAGAGGAAGGAGGCCGAGTTGACAGGACATTTCAGGGGTAAGGTGCAGCCGGATGGTCCAAAGCAACCCGAGTTTTTGCCGTAGCCGATTGGAGAATCAGGGACGCCGCCACTTGTTGAGATAAGCTTCGCCAATCCCCGCGACAGCCTGCATTTGAGCTAGCTGTTCCCGTAAAGCTTTGATGGTTCTTAGCTGTTCTTGAGACTGTTGCTGCAAAGCGTCGTAATTTCGCTGTATCGCCGCACTCTGGCCCAATTCATTTTCCAGATATTGCAACTTGGTCAATTTAACTTGGAGGTCGCCGATCGCACTTGACTTTTCTGCTAACTCGTGCTGCAAAGATTCGTAACTCGACTTCGACACGGTTTCCTGGAATTGGCTTTCGAGATTTTGCTTTTCGGTGGCGAATTGCTGCTGCAAAGATTCCAGAGCACTGGATTTTTCGGCGAGTTGCTGCTGCAAAGATTCCAGAGCACTGGATTTTTCGCCTAGCTGTTGCTGAAACTCGTGTTCCCGGTGTTCTCTTTCGGCCAATTGC
>NZ_JAUBUG010000012.1:0-19594 GCF_036705345.1 Microcoleus sp. B3-D2 | reverse complement strand
TGCTGCAAAGATTCCAGAGCACTGGATTTTTCGGCTAGCTGTTGCTGAAACTCGTGTTCCCGGTGTTCTCTTTCGGCTAGCTGCTGCTGCAAAGATTCCAGAGCACTGGATTTTTCGGCTAGCTGTTGCTGAAACTCGTGTTCCCGGTGTTCTCTTTCGGCGAATTGCTGCTGCAAAGATTCCAGAGCACTGGATTTTTCGGCTAGCTGTTGCTGAAACTCGTGTTCTCGGTGTTCCCTTTCGGCGACTTGCTGCTGCAAAGATTCCAGAGCACTGGATTTTTCGGCGAGTTGCTGCTGAAACTCGTGTTCTCGGTGTTCCCTTTCGGCGACTTGCTGCTGCAAAGATTCCAGAACACTCGATTTTTCTGCTAACTGCTGCTGAAACTCGTGTTCCCGGTGTTCTTTTTCAGCGACTTGCTGCTGCAAAGAAGCGATCGAACTTTCGCGTTCACTCAACTGCTGCTGTAAACTTTCGTAACTTGACTTCGCTACTGTTTCCTGCAATTGGCTTTCGAGATTTTGCTTTTCCGTAGCTAATTGCTGCTGCAAAGAAGCGATCGAACTTTCGCGTTCCGTCAACTGCTGCTGTAAACTTTCGTAACTTGACTTCGCTACTGTTTCCTGCAATTGGCTTTCGAGATTTTGCTTTTCCGTAGCTAATTGCTGCTGCAAAGAAGCGATCGAACTTTCGCGTTCACTCAACTGCTGCTGTAAACTTTCGTAACTTGACTTGGCTACTGTTTCCTGCAATTGGCTTTCGAGATTTTGCTTTTCCGTAGCTAATTGCTGCTGCAAAGAAGCGATCGAACTTTCGCGTTCACTCAACTGCTGCTGTAAACTTTCGTAACTTGACTTGGCTACTGTTTCCTGCAATTGGCTTTCGAGATTTTGCTTTTCGGTAGCTAATTGCTGCTGTAAAGAAGCGATCGAACTTTCGCGTTCCGTCAACTGCTGCTGTAAACTTTCGTAACTTGACTTGGCTACTGTTTCCTGCAATTGGCTTTCGAGATTTTGCTTTTCCGTAGCTAATTGCTGCTGTAAAGAAGCGATCGAACTTTCGCGTTCACTCAACTGCTGCTGTAAACTTTCGTAACTTGACTTGGCTACTGTTTCCTGCAATTGGCTTTCGAGATTTTGCTTTTCCGTAGCTAATTGCTGCTGTAAAGAAGCGATCGAACTTTCGCGTTCACTCAACTGCTGCTGTAAACTTTCGTAACTTGACTTGGCTACTGTTTCCTGCAATTGGCTTTCGAGATTTTGCTTTTCCGTAGCTAATTGCTGCTGCAAAGAAGCGATCGAACTTTCGCGTTCCGTCAACTGCTGCTGTAAACTTTCGTAACTTTCTTGCAGCGGATTTGGCTTTACACTCACCGAGTCCGATAGAGTTTCTGCCGTTACAGCGTCATTAATTTCGCTTTCTTCGGCTGTTTCCCCTTGCAAGTCGGGGGTCTCAACCTGCGTTTCTTCACCTTTTTTCCAAGTGACAGTAACTTCCGTCTTGTCCTTAGAAATATCCAGAGCGCCTTGTGCCAAGCGTTCTAGGAGTTCCGACCTTGATATTCCGAGCTTGCGAGCGATCACGTTTAATCGATCGGCACTAGAAGAAGTCAGCGAAAGTCCGACTTTGACTTTACTTTCTGAATTGGAACTAACTACATTGCGATTTTTTTTGACCATTGGCATTTTCCTCATGCCAACCTACACTTATTAGTGTAGTGGCTGAAGCTTCTATTAAAATTAATTCTTGTTACTTACCAATTGTGCCAGCTTCCGTTCCCAATTGAACAAAAATCCTTGAATATACTCTTGCGTCCATTCCTCGCCGTAGAACCGCTTAAACATTCCCTCGGCCGAGTTTTTTTCGGCACGATACCGCAGATAGCACAGTTGAGCTTGTCAGATATTATCTAACTTTGCGCCCGATGTCACCGATTCGGCGCGATCGACCAAATCCAAATCACCCGCCACATAGTCTTTGAACGCTGCAAAAACGCGAGTTTCCACAACTTCCGTTTCCTTGGCGCGAGTGCACAGAAACGGCCACGAGAAAAACTGCTTCGCTTCCTCTGGAAAGTGGCCATCCCAGGGAAGGTGCGGTTGATGAGCTTGAAAAATATGTTTGATGCCCAGTACACTTAGCCTGGTAGTGAGCGTCGCCGCCAAACAAAGGCTGCATATCCAAAGTAATTAAATGGCAACCCGGCAGCGTTACCAAATCCGCGCCAAAAAACGGCAAATCAAAGTTAAGATGCGGGAATATCACAAAATTGAGAACTTGCAAGCTGCCGTCTTAACGTGAGCCACCCCAAACTGCTGCAAATTCGGGGATGCAAAAGCCTAACTGGTAGTTACGATTTCCTGAGTTTGTTTTTTTCCTTTGCCGACTGTAGCTTCCTTGAGTTCAAACCCTTGTGGAATCGGGTAATACTGTAAGTCTAACCAATTTTTAATTTTAGCGATCGCCGCATCTAAAAAAGGCTGAGCAAGAATGATATCAACCTGTAGATTAGAGATTTTACCTCCTAAATCTACAGGTTGATAGTAAAAAATTAAGTTTTTTTCTTGTCTATTTGAGATTTGAGATTTGAGATTTTACCTACTCAATCGAGAGGTTTCTAGTCATGACTAAATTTATTACGGCGAACTTGTTTTTTTGAGAAATATATGTAAACTTAGTGGTCATCGCGAGTTCGCGGTTACAGCTAAAGGCACAGCATCTTCAAACAAAAATTTATCAAGAAATTTCTCAGCCACTTCGTGACCGAAATAACTGCTAAACAATCCCGAAGCCGGCTCTCTGTCTGCACTGTATCCGTAACATTGATAAATTGGGGATGGGCAGCGCGATCGGGCTAATCTAGGGGCGGGTTTAAGAGTTTAAGGGCAGCTACCAATGTCTGCTCGATTTTGTAAGCCCTTGTTTTACAGCGAAGCTTCCAAAGTCGCACCTGCAACCCGATGATCTCGATCTTTTGCCAAATAGCTCACAGCAGCGCGAGCTTGAGGATTGTCAAATTTGCTCAGCGCGCGAGCAACTCGCAGCCGAATTCCCCAGTAATCCGCGCTTACAAGAGGTAATAATTGCTGCAAAGCCTCTTCTTGCTTCTGGGTATTAGCCAGCAGACCACATCCGTCAATTGCTGCTTCCTGAACTGGTACATCTTCGCCGCCAAGACCGATCGCACAAATTTCAAATATTGCATCAGGACACTGCATTTCGTACAGCGGAGCCATGATACTGCGGCGGACGAGCCAATTGTCATCACGGCGAAAAGCTTCGACTAAATGAGAAATTGCCTCGGTTCCGAACCTTGACAAAGAGTTAGCGGCTTCTGCTCGCACGTTCGGATCGCGATCGAACTGCATCATTTTTAACAGCGCCGCAAAAGCTTCCGCAGTTTGAATCTGCCGCAATCCCATCGCCACGAACGATCGCACCATAAACTCGCGATCGTCCACTTTGCTCAGCAACATCGGTAGCGCCACCGCAGAATCGCACTTTCTCAGAGCCGTTACCCCCCGCAGCCTGTCTTGAGAATCCGAACTTTGCAGCGCTGCTTGGATTTCGCTAATTTTCATAAGCCAATTATATATTTTTGTTACTTTTCTTTACAATTTTAGCAATTATTCCCGGATTTGGGGCAGATTTAAAAAAATTTCACTGCTGAATCAGAAATTTTGTGGGTATTTAAGCGAGCTTTTGTATTAGTAATGAAGGCAATCAGTACCCTATTTATTTGAGGAGGCGGAGGCATCCTTTATTTTTTTAAATAGGTTTTAACAGCCGATTTTTTACAAGCAGCGGCTTGGGCGGAGTGCAGAATATAATCATTTTTAACCCCAATTTTCGGAGATAAAAGCGCAATTTAAAACCTAATTATCCCGCGCATAAAATCCCAAATGATTGGAAACTGGACGTTCTTGCATGGGGATTTTATTCTGAATCGGAGCATTCAACAGTTTCGCTCCTGACGGCGATGCTACTGCAAAACTTACCGACCCGCCGCCATCTAAATTTAGCACTGTCTCGGCTCCCAACTGCATCGAAATATCAGTTATTTCGCTCAATTTCAGCCCTTCACTGTAAAGCCTCTGCTTGCCGTCTACCAGAATTAACCACAACTTGTCGCCTGTTTTGTCGATCGCCGCCACTGCACGGGGATAGGGTTTATCCTGTTTGCGTTCTTCCTGACTTTGTGCTACGGGTTTGCCATTTTTCACCAGTAAAGTATCTCCGGCAACTGCATAGGCTGTCCCTGCAGGACAAGTGCCGTTTTCGATTATTTGAGCGCGGTTTTTGGCATCAAAACAAAGGGCGGGAAAGCCTGGATCTGGTTGAGAATAAGCTTGGCTTTTGGCAATGGCGTGTCCGACATTATTTACTCGATCGCCACTGCGGGGGTAGTAATCCCAAGGTGCTTTCTCGATGCAGGGATAAAAAAAATTGCCGTTGACTGCTAATTGCAATTTAAATTCTTTGAGGAATTCAGTAGCGGTGCGGGCATTGGTTTCTGTTAAATCGGCTGTTGGGTTTCCGGGAGTGACAAAAATTCCTATTCCCGGCGCTTTTAGGTCGATGCTAACAATGTGAATTAGGGTGGGACGCGGATTAGTCCGAAATTCCCTGCGGTAGCCTATTCCTTGAAAGAGCGATCGCGCTTCGTTGGTTTGTTCGGGACGCAAAAAGTAGGGAATGTTGTAGAGTAGTATTGGTGCGAGTAATATTCCGAGACCGAGAATATGCCAAATTTGTTTGAGAGTGGGTCGATCAGTCATACCATTTTAGATTTGAGATGGGGGACGGGAACACTGACAGATTTATTATATATTTTCCAGCATCCTGTACTAATATGAAGTATTCGGATTCCAATAATTTTAGCAATCAAATTTTACGAAATCGATCGTTCCAAGGACAAGTTCTTAACGGTGCTGATTTCAGCGGTGCGGATGTTCGAGGCTGCAATTTTAGAAATGCTCAGTTAGCGGGTGCGAATTTTCTAGGTGCAAAAATCGGGCTTTCTCGGCGACAGATTGCTGTTTTGAGTGCTGGGGCGATCGCGATTTGTTTGGTTGTGGGCGATGTTCTGACTCGACTGATTTTGGGAACTCAAGGACAATTACCGGGCTCTGGCAGTTGGGCTTTTGTTCTGTTGCTGTACGGGGTTTTGAGCGCTGCTGGTTTCGCTTCGGCGATCGCCAGCAAACAGCCAAAAACCTCAAAAGCGGGTAGATTGGCACGAACAATTTCTGCTATTCTATCAGGAGCTTTGTTGGGATTTTTCTATGCTGGCACTGCAACTAATAATAATTCCCAGGCTGCTCTTGCTGGAATGTCGATCGGCGGGGTGTTAATGTTTTTTCTGAGTTCCCGGATTCGTAGCCAATTTGCACAGGTTGCGATCGCATCGGCTGGAAGTGTGGCGACTTACGCAGCGGCTTTTTTGTTCAGTGCAACGGCGAGCGCTTTTCTGAGCACTCACAAACTGTTTTGGGGTATGTGTTTCGGTTTGCTGTCGCTGCTGTATCTTTGGTTTGCGTTTGTGTCTTTCTCGGCTATTGTTCGAGAGATTGGAAATGCCGAGGGTACTTCCTTCAGAGGGGCAAATCTCGCTGATGCTCAGTTCGATATAAATTATCTCAACCTAAAATCTAAAATTTAAAATCTAAAATTCCCCGACTGATATTCAAACAGCAATTGATCCAGCAGAAAGCGACGCTTTGCTGCAAACGGTGGCGATTGGTGTAGGAGCGTCACTATGGTTTTCTAGTATTGGCATTATCTCTGGGCGTTTATTCTCGGCCCGATCGCCCGTAATTTACACTCAAAAATATAAAAGCGAGATCCCTTGGTTTTTCTAAAAGAATTCAAGGGATCTCGCTCTAATCAAAGTATTTATCTCATCTCAGAGATTTTTGTTGCAAACTGTTTTTTTTGCCTAAACAGCTTGTTTAACGGAGAGGGAGGGATTCGAACCCTCGTTAAGTTGCCCTAAACACACTTTCCAGGCGTGCGCCTTCAACCGCTCGGCCACCTCTCCAGGGCTAAATTCATTCATTTAGCCACAGCTCAACTATCATAGCAGAACAAATCTGATTTGGGAAGGGGTAACGGCATAAATTTGCTGTTTAACTATTCGAGGGGGTCTGGGGGAGCAATAAGTCCCACACCATAATCTTTGATTTGGTGTTGGGATACATGGACGCCCCCACACCAATTTTATCCGGTCAATCAGGCGTAAAATCCTTAGCAGGTATAGATTTATAGATTTGCAATTCTGTGTTAGACTTGATTGCATGACTCTGATCATGAACTACTGCTACCGAATTTATCCCGACGCCAGCCAAGAAGAAACGATGCTTCATTGGTTGGAAATTTCTCGCAAGGTTTATAACTACGCCTTGCGAGAAATCAAAGATTGGGTCAATTCGCGTAAATGTAGTTTAGATTATTGTTCGCTGGAGAGAGAATACATCGTTCCAGCCGACAAGCCATTCCCTACCTATTACGTTCAACAGAACGAACTTCCCAAAGCGAAGAAAACGTTCTCGTTGTTGGGCGAAGCCCCTTCTCAAGTTCTGCAAACTACTATTCGTAGATTGCATGATGCTTGGAATTATTTTCAGTCGCGGGGGTTTGGCTTTCCTCGCTTCAAGAAGTTTGGACAAATCAAGTCCATGCTGTTTCCTCAATTCAAAACCAATCCTATTACGGGATGGCAGATAAGCTTGCCCAAACTTGGGAAGATGCCTATCAACTTGCATCGACCTATCCCAGAGGGGTTTGTGGTTAAGCAAGCACGGATATTGAGGAAAGCTGATAGGTGGGAAGTTGTAGTAACAATTGAGTCTGATGTGTCGATACCTGACGCTCAACCGCATGGAGATGGGCTGGGTATCGACTTGGGATTGTCCAAGTTTTTGACAACCTCGGATAAAGAGTTTATTGCTCGACCCCGATTCCTGACATCCTTGTACCGCAAGCTGGAATTGCTGCAACGTAAGTATGCCAGAACGAAAAAGGGTTCTAAGAACCGTGAGAAAGCTCGAATCAAGGTTGCCAGATTCCACAACCACATCGCTAGAGTTCGGAAGGATTGGCAATTCAAACTGGCTAACCATTTGTGTACCAAGGAAGGTATTGGGATGGTCTTTGTTGAGGACTTGAACTTGAAAGCGATGTCCAGGGGGATGTTGAGAAAACATACCTTGGATGCTGCTTTTGGTCAATTTCTCAATCTGTTGGAGTGGGTCGCCAAGAAGCATCAAATCTATTTTTGTCGCGTCAATCCAGATGGAACGTCTCAAACTTGCCCTAAGTGCAACACACATACGGGTAAAAAAGAGCTTTCCGAACGAGTTCATAAATGTGGTGAGTGCGGATATCAAACCGATAGAGATCACGCAGCATCTGAAGTTATTAGGTTGCGTGGTTTAGAACTCATTAGTACGCAAGGACTTTGCGGAATAGAAAATGCCTATGCAGTCGGTCTGCCGGGGATTGATGAAAGTCAGTCGGCGTCAGAGGCGAAATCCCGCAAGGGAAGAACTAGGAAATCTTCCAACAGTGATGTTGGGAAGCCCATACCATAATCTTTGATTTGGTGTGGGAGGATGTCACTATGGGTAGGGTGTGAAACGGGCAGGCTTGGGTTCTCCTCCCTGGGTCGCAAACCCCTTCATCTAAAGGATCTTGCCCCGCCAACCCCAATCTAAAATCTAAAATCTAAAATCTAAAATTCCATGACTAACTCTTACACAATTAAAATTCATAACAGACAGACAGGCGATCGCCACACCGTGCGAGTACCCGAAGACCGCTACATCCTCCAAAGCGCCGAAAACCAAGGAGTAGAATTGCCTTTTTCCTGTCGCAACGGCGCTTGTACGGCCTGTGCGGTGCGCGTCAAGTCGGGGGAACTGCACCAGCCAGAAGCAATGGGGCTTTCTGTGGAACTGCAAAAAGAAGGTTATGCCCTGCTGTGCGTCAGCTATCCCCGTTCCAACATCGAGGTAGAGACGCAAGACGAAGACGAAGTGTACGAATTGCAATTCGGTCGTTACTTCGGCAAAGGTAAAGTTAAAGCCGGTTTGCCGTTGGATGAAGAGTGAGGCAACTTGATAAATTATCAACTACCAATTATCCATGCTTTATCGATTATGTGCGATCGCCCTGTGTCTGTTGCTAGCTAGCTGCCAAAAACCAGAAATTCCCCAAGGTACGATCGCCAAAGTAGAAAGGGCCCTCAGCGGCCAAACAATCGAAGTTATCAGTACAGCCGACAAAATAGCCTTATTAGAACAAATCAGGCTGATTGGTATTGATGCGCCGGATTTAAAACAGCAGCCTTGGGGAGAAGCAGCCAAACAAAGACTAGAACAGCTAATTGGGGGAAAACAGGTATTGTTAGAATCCGACATCCAAGAGAAAGACCAGTTCGATCGCAAACTAGCCTACTTGTGGCAAGATAAAATTTTGCTCAACGAACAGCTAATCAAAGAAGGTTATGTCCTGGCCTCAGTGCGATCGCCCAACACCAAATATCAGCAGCGACTCATCAACGCTCAAGAATGGGCGAGACTGATGGGTAAAGGCCTGTGGAATCCAGAACGAGCCCTGCGCCAAACTCCCGCAGAATTCCGCCAGCAAAATCGGAAATAATCATGAGTCATTAGTGAAGGACTAAAAACTCCTCAGTTATACCTAATAACTAATGAGCAAGGATTTCATTATTCCTTCTTCCCTCTTCCTTCTTCCCTCTTCCTTCTTCCTTCTTCCCTCTTCCTTCTTCCCTCTTCCTTCTTCCCTCTTCCTTCGTGTCCTTCGCGTCTTCGCGGTTCCTACTTCCCTCTTCCTAATGACTGACAATCAACTGCAAAACTTCTTAGAAATAGCCACCGAAGCAGCCCTAGCCGCCGGTTCCGTCCTGAAATCTTTCTGCGGAAAATTAGAAAAAATTCAAGAAAAAGGTCGATCGGGCGATTTAGTAACAGAAGCCGACAAAGCCTCAGAAGCCGTCATCTTAGAAATTCTCGGCCGCCACGTACCCGACCACGCCATCCTCGCCGAAGAATCCGGCAAATTAGGGAATGCCAGCAGCAAATACCTGTGGGCGATCGACCCTTTGGACGGCACAACAAATTATGCTCACCAATATCCTTTTTGGGCAGTGTCGATCGGACTTTTAATTGACGGAATACCACAAATTGGAGTAATTTACGACCCTTTTCATAACGAATTGTTTCGGGCAGGCAAAGGATTGGGAGCAACCTGCAACCGATCGCCGATCGAAGTTTCCCAAATCTCAGAATTGAGAACCAGCTTGCTAGTAACGGGCTTTGCATACGATCGGCGCGAAACAGCAGACAATAACTATGCCGAATTCTGTCACCTCACCCACCTCACCCAAGGCGTGCGGCGCAGCGGTTCCGCATCCCTAGACCTCGCGCACCTCGCGATGGGGCGATCGGACGGCTATTGGGAACGGGGACTCGCCCCTTGGGACGTAGCAGCAGGTGTAGTCATCGTCTCCGAAGCCGGAGGTCAAATTACAGCTTATGACGGTAGTGCCTTTGAGATGAACTCGGGTCGGATTTTGGCCACAAACGGCAAAATACACGCCGAACTCAGCAGCGCACTGCTAGCCGTTCCTCCCTTATCTTCTTGGAAGTAGCGCCCCCCAGTAATAGATCGGGGGTAGTACGGGGGTCAGAACCCCTTGACTCAAGCTACATTAAAGAATAGTGAAAAGCCAGGAAAGGAAGAGTAAAAGTTATGTCTTTTGAAATGACAAAAGGGCTGTTCAAGTATGACTTTACAGATCAGCACGCAATTTTGGGAATTCCCTTAGACGCCGAGTTTAACGACATCCGCAAGCGCTACATGAAAATCGCCCGCCGGTTGCATTCGGATACTTGCTCTTTTGAAAGCCAAGCCGATAAAGATTGGGCTAACCAATTTTTGTCAAAAGTAGTCAATCCGGCCTACAACAAATTCTCCAAGGAAAGCGATCGCAAAGAATACAGCCTGCTATTAGCAGCCATCGGCAAGCGCGTCGTTAAAGAACAGGCGAAAATGCAAATTGAAAGCGAAGCAGCCAAACAGTTAGCTACCGCTCAAAATTGGGAAGAAGCTTACAAAACAGCAGTTAGCAAACTCGCTCTCAAGCAGTACGAATCAGTTAAGGAAACGCAAGAGGCGATAAATCAAATTAGCGAACTTAATATGGTTTACCTGCTGCGAAAAGAGCGCCAAGGCATTCCAACCCAGCCGCCACCCCCCCCAACCGACGATAAACGGCTAAAAAAAACAGACCCCCCAACCCCAACCCCAACCCCAACCCCAACCCCAATTCAAGTAACGCAGCCGCGCACAGACTCGCCGGCCGAACCCTATTGCCGCCGAGCTCAAGGATTCATGGACAGCAAAAGTTACGCCAAAGCAATTTTAGAGTTGAAAGAAGGGGTGAAACGCGATCCGAAATACAGCAAGGCTCACGCTATGTTAGCAATGTGTTACGTTGAACAAAATCAAGCCACAATGGCAAAACTTGAGATGAACAAAGCTTTTGCATCAAATCCTGAAGAACCGACGGCTTTAGAGGTTAAGAAAAAGCTGGAACAAGCTTCCGCAAAGGCCAAAAAAGGTGATGATAAACCAGGATTTTTTGCAAGTTTGTTTGGCGGGAAGAAGAAGTAAGAAGTTGTGAGTTGTGAGTCAGGAATATTTAGAAATTGGTAAACTGCACAGCAGTGGAGTGAGATCGAGCAAAACAATCAAGACTGGGTGAGATCACATCCGATCGCAGTCGGAATTATACCGTCAATATGAGCGTCCCGCGATCGCGGATTCTCCAGAAAGAGCGGGACGATCGCACTGACGGGGAAAATGATAATTCCGATGCAAACCAAAACGCTATCACGCCTTAATTTGTTAAAGTCGAAGGTTAAGCTTGCCTGATTCGACTTTAACCGCGTTCCCTAAAGCTAAGCTTCTAAGCCCAATCTAAAATCTAAAATCTAAAATCTAAAATTGATATGACACCTTAATTTGTTAAAGTCGAATGTTAAGCTTGCCTGGTTCGACTTTAACACCGTCCATAAAGCTAAGCTTCTAAGCCCCATCTAAAATCTAAAGTCTAAAATCTAAAATTGATATGGTTCACCAACCCCCATCCGGCGCAAGAGATTTATTGCCCCTTGACGTTGCTCAAAAAATTTCGATCGAACGGCGCTTGCAGCAGGTTTTTCACCGCTGGGGCTACCACCGGATTATTACCTCTACTCTAGAAAGGCTGGAAACTTTGATGGCTGGGGGTGCGATCGACCGATCGACTCTGATTCAATTGCAAGATGCCGAGGATGGAGAACTTGGTTTGCGGCCGGAATTGACAGCATCCATCGCCCGGGCGGCTGCAATGCGGATGGCCGGGACTCGCTGGCAGCCTCAGCGCCTCTACTACAACGCTAACGTGTTCCGCAAAGGCCCAGATACTGGCTCAGGCGGGCAACAGGAGTTCTATCAAGCTGGGGTAGAGCTGCTCGGCGCGGGGGGGACGGTTGCGGATGCGGAAGTGCTGCTGCTGCTGTCTGAATGCTTGCAGAGCTTGGGAATTGATGACTGGCATTTGGTTTTGGGAGAAGCGGGCTTGACTGCAACATTGCTAGAAGCGTTTCCGCCAAACGTGCGCCAAAAAGTTCGGGGGGCGATCGCCAATCTCGATCGAATTGCCTTGGAAACTTTGCCGCTGTCAACGGAATTGCGAGAAAGAGCTCTGCTGTTATTTGACTTGCGCGGCCGGCCAGAAGAGGTGTTGCCAATTGTTGCCAAGCTGGATTTAGATTTGCCGCAGCAAGCCGCGTTAAACAATCTCAAATCGGCGATCGAATTGCTGCACCAATGCCAGTCAAAAATTCCCAATCTCAAATCTCACATTCACCTCGATTTGAGTTTAATTCAAACATTTGACTATTACACTGGAATTGTGTTTGAAGTTGTCAGCAGCAGCAAGACAGGACAGCGAGTTTTAGGACAAGGAGGACGCTACGACCAACTGTTGGGACTGTTCGATCCGCAAGGGCAAAATTCCCCCGGCATTGGGTTTTGTCTAAATATTGAAGAGTTGCACCAAGTTTTGCTGACAGAGGGGCAATTGCCCAGCCAGACGCCAGCTAGCGACTGGTTGGTGGTGGCTCAAACTCCTGAAGCTAGTGCCGCCGCGTTTGCTTACGCTCGCAAACTCCGAGACTCTACTCACCTAGTTCGGGTAGAAATAGATTTAGAGAGTCGGGAGACAGCAGAGTCGGCGCGGGAATACGCGCGCGATCGACGAATTACTCAAATTGCTTGGGTAAATGCCAAAGGATTGCCAACAATTGAAACGGTAAATTAAGAGCTGCTAGAGAACACCCAGAGCCCCGATTTATTAGAGAAGCCGTGGCTCTAACAAACCTTGTACAAAAAACTTAATAAAAGTAATTTTTTACCCTAAATCCATTGCTGTAATGGCGTTTCTCCATACAAAAACCCGGTTTCTGCATCCCGGAGTAAGATCCTCTATCGGTTTTAGTTCGTGCTAGCATTGTGAGCGTTAGTTTCCAGTTGAAGAGTAAAAGTAAAAAATGCTGTTTAACTCCACACTGTTTTTAGGATTCCTGGTAGTTGTGGTGTATGTGTATTACTTACTGACACCGCACTACCGACGTTGGTTTTTGCTATTGGCTAGCTACTCTTTTTATTGGGCTTGGAGCGTACCATACTCAATTTTAATGGTTGGCTATACCCTGCTGGCTTATAAAACAGCTCGAATCATCGACGATTCGACTCAACAGAGAAACCGAACTACGGCCTTAATTACTTTTCTGGCTGTAGTTATTAGCACTCTGTTTGTGTTCAAGTACGCAAACTTCTTCTTAGATTCGAGTTATTCGCTGTTTGGATTTAGGCTTTGGCCTCAACTGAACCTGCTATTACCTTTAGGTATTTCTTTTTACACGTTCTCAACAATTAGCTACATAGTCGATGTCTACAAGGGCGTTACCAAGGCTCAAAAGTCAATCCTCGACGTAGCGCTGTACGTGATTTTCTTCCCTAGCCTGCTGGCTGGGCCGATCGTCCGCGCCGAGGTGCTCATGCCCCAGTTTGCCTGTGAGTCATCGGTAGACTGGATTGTGATCCGCAGCGGTATTGCCCAGATTGTCTGGGGGATGCTGAAAAAAGTTTATGTAGCTGATTCGATCGCACCAATAGCCAACGAAGTTTTCGCCAGTCCAGAAAATGTTTCCGGGCTGGGGCTTGTGCTGGGTACATTAGCTTATACCGTTCAAGTCTACTGTGACTTTTCGGGTTATTCGGATATTGCGATCGGTTCGGCTCGCCTATTGGGAATTGAACTGCCGAAAAATTTTGAGAAACCTTATTTAGCCTATAGCATTACTGATTTCTGGCGCAGGTGGCACATTTCGCTGTCAAATTGGTTGCGCGACTACCTCTACATTCCTCTAGGCGGGAATCGGGGCGGCAATCTCCGCACTTACGCGAACCTAATGATTACGATGCTGCTGGGAGGGCTCTGGCACGGTGCTGGATGGAACTGGGTTGTTTGGGGAGGTTTGCAAGGAGCAATGCTCTCCATTGAACGAGCAACTAAACTTTCATCTAAGCCAACTTCTAAAATGAACTATTTAATCCGCTGGCTGATTACCTTGTGTCTAATATGTACTTCTTGGATATTCTTCCGGGCAGCGGATTTGAACAGTGCCGTTGTAGTATTGCAGCGGATATTGACCTTTGCTGACGGGCGGATACCTATTGACTATCGGCCGCTGTTCTACATGGCAACAATTCTGCTAGTTGAATGGTGGGATTTGAAGCAAAAATGGATGAGTTGGACACAAAACCACCCAAATTCGCTCAAGTGGATTACTTATGCAATGGCGATCGCGCTAATATTTACCTTCGCCGGTGCCTCAAGTTCAAATTTCCTTTACTTCCAGTTCTAATCGGCTTGAAAAATTATGAGTCAGATATTTAATGACAAGGCCATTGCAAATTTAAAAACGACAGTTCGCTACATTGCTGTGGATTTGTCGAAGGTATTGTTGGCATTTGTATTATTAGAAGGACTCCTGCAAGTGACTGCTCGTGAGTATAGCAATAATGTTTTCGATCGGGAATTCACAGGCGGTCATCCCATCGCCGTTAGCAGTCCCGGCAATCGTGGCCCTGTGGTGCCGATTAAAAAAGCTCCAGGCGAAGTGCGAATCCTGGGAATGGGAGATTCCACCACCTTCGGTACTGGGATTGCTGCTGAAGATACTTGGCCAGCTCAGCTAGCAACTATTTTTCAGAAAAACGGTGCTAAGGCAACCTACATCAATAGCGCTCTAGAGGGTTATTCACTCAAGGAAATCAACACGGTTTACCGCAACCTGTGGTCTCAGTACCAGCCAGATTTAGTGGTACTGGCGGTAGATAACAACTTGGTCTCGATGACCTGGTTTCGTCGCGATGACAAATCAGTGACTGCAAACCCTTATCTGGAGCCAGTTGCCAAATCCAAGCTGGCGGGTGTGAAAAACCACTTCAAAATCTTAGCTACCCCGTCTTGGCTAAAAATCAACTCCCAAAAATGCTTGTACTTCCTGGGTTTGGCAAACAACAACATGAAACCGGATGTTCCTTTGGGCGCAACCCTAGCCTTGGGTTGGCAGCAGGCAGATTTGCCTCCCGATGTCGCCGAACGTGCTTGGAAGCAATTCGAGACCGATTTGAGTGTACTCCGGGACTCTGTTGCTGCTGACGGCCGCTCTTTGGCTGTAGTTTACTTGCCTACTCGGTTTATGGCTTTTGACGGTTTTTCTGATAACGAACAGCAAGTACCTAGACAGCGGCTGACTATTGATGCGGGTAAGCGACTTGGGGAAATTAGTAAGTCTCTTGGTTTACCCTATGTCGATTCTACTGAAGGAGTTCGCCGCGGGCGATCGCAAATTGCTCAAAAAGAGGGTCGTTTTGCCCCGATGTATATTAAATTTGATACGGTTCACCTTGACAAAGACGGTCACAAAGCTGTGGCTGAAGATTTGTTCGGGCTGCTTGGCAAATCGAATCAACCTCGATAACGTCTGTTTTCAATGTTAAATTAGAAAAAAAACTGAGGCTTTAGATTCCACTCCAAGTGAAAAGTTATTTCTAGTTCGTCCACCAAATTTGAAGAATTGAGAACACTGTGTCACATACTATCGTTACGAATATTTGCGAGGGAATTGCTGATTGCGTTGGCGCTTGTCCGGTTGCTTGCATTCACCCCGGCCCTAGCAAAAATGTCAAGGGTACTGATTGGTTTTGGATTGATTTTGATACCTGTATTGACTGCGGCATTTGTTTGCAGGTGTGTCCTGTCGAAGGTGCGATCGTTCCAGATGAACGCCCTGAGTTGCAGCAAACTCCCTCTTAATTGCAACTAGATTGCAATTGAGGGCTAAATAGCTACATTAACTAAGGGGTAAGGTGCGCGACCCGGCGCACCCTACAGTAACTTTTTTATGAACCGCAGAGGGCGCAGAGGACACAGAGAAGAGGAGTGAGAAATAGTGGAAAAATCTAACGTTTAGATATCTAAGTGCAGGTAATTAATGAGGTTACTTTTGTGAGTTCTTTCTCTTCCCTTATCTTGTCTTCCTACCCTTGGGGAACGGCTTCGCCGAACCTGTCCTTCGCGTCTTCGCGGTTCGTTTAAAAAAAAGCCCGATCGCACTTTACAAAAAAATCTACACTAAAATCCTATGCAGCCGATCGCACTTTCCGACTCTCATATTTTATCCATGCGTACCCACGCCGAAAGCGCTTATCCTGAAGAATGCTGCGGTTTGTTGCTCGGTCGAGTTACTGGCGGTGTTAAAACTTTGGTAGAAGTTTGGCCGACTGACAATGCTTGGAGTTCTGAGGCCCAGGAGAATTGGCCCGAACAAAAAGGATTGACAGAAAGACGCAGATATGCTATTAGGCCCGAAGATATGTTGCGGGCGATGAAATATGGGCGCGATCGCAGTCTGGAGATTATCGGTATATATCATTCTCACACGGATTGTCCTGCAGTGCCCTCAGAGTGCGATCGGACATTGGCCTGGGCCCAATACTCTTATATCATTGTGTCAGTCCGACAAGGCTGTTCGGAAGACCTCCGCAGTTGGAGTCTTGACGGAGAGGGGAACTTTCAACCAGAGGAAATTCGCCTAGTGGAACCGACTGAGATTAAGAAATAATTAGTAAAAATAACAAACAGGTAAAAATGCGAAAGATTCAGATAGGATGTAATTCAAAATCTGCGCTACACACAATATCATGCTAAATCCTAATCTGGACGAGATCCAGCTCAACAAACAAGAATACGAACGCTACTCTCGCCACCTGATCCTGCCAGAAGTTGGATTGGAAGGGCAAAAGCGTCTCAAAGCTGCCAGCGTGCTCTGCATCGGTACGGGAGGCCTCGGTTCGCCGCTGCTGCTGTATTTAGCAGCCGCCGGTGTTGGCCGCATTGGGATTGTAGACTTTGATGTTGTAGACCATTCCAATTTGCAGCGGCAAGTAATTCACGGCACTTCTTGGGTTGGGAAACCGAAGATTGAGTCGGCTAAAAATCGGATTTTAGAAATAAATCCTTTTTGTCAAGTTGATTTGTACGAAACTCGCGTTAGTTCGGAAAATGCGATCGACATTGCCACTCCTTACGATATCATTATCGACGGTACGGACAACTTCCCGACTCGCTATTTGATGAACGACGTTTGCGTTCTTTTAAACAAGCCCAACGTCTACGGTTCCATCTTCCGATTTGAAGGACAAGCAACAGTTTTCAACTACGAAGGCGGCCCGAATTACCGCGATTTGTACCCAGAGCCCCCGCCTCCTGGGATGGTTCCTTCTTGTGCAGAAGGCGGCGTTTTAGGCGTTTTGTGCGGTGTTGTCGGTTCTATCCAAGCAACGGAAGCTATCAAGATTATCTTGGGTCAAGGCACTACTTTGAGCGGCAGACTGTTGCTTTACAATGCCTTAGATATGACGTTCCGCCAATTGAAACTGCGGCCTAATCCAGTGCGCCCGGTAATTGAAAAGTTAATCGATTACGAACAATTCTGCGGCATTCCTCAAGCTAAAGCGCAGGAAGCAAGTCAGCAAACGCAAATTCCTGAGATGACTGTCACGCAACTTAAGGAGTTAATCGACAGCGGTGCGAAGGATTTTGTATTGTTGGATGTTCGGAACCCCAATGAGTATCAAATTTGTCAAATTCCTGGGTCGGTTTTGGTTCCTTTGCCGGATATCGAACACGGCGCAGGTGTCGCTAAGGTCAAGGAATTGTTGAACGGCCACCGCTTGATTGCACACTGCAAAATGGGCGGACGTTCTGCGAAGGCTTTGGGGATTTTGAAGGAAGCTGGAATTGAGGGGATTAATGTTAAGGGCGGAATTACTGCTTGGAGTGAAGAAGTAGACCCGTCTGTACCTCAATATTAAGGCTAATCTTTTTCTGGGGCGGGCGATTTGCCCGCCCGGAACGGGGATTATGTCGGCGGCAACTGTTTATTTCTATTGAGTAGATTCTTGAACTTACCTAGTAGATTCTTGGAATTGGCACTCAACATAACCACGCCCCAAACTAGAGCCCCGGCACCGATACTAATCAACAATACGAAGGCAAAAGAATTAATTCCCACCTTCAGGAAAGGCAAAGGCAAAGCAACCATTTGATTGGGCGGGTCTTGTTTAATTAAATAAGGAGAACTTCCAGCCACCACTCCGGCTACTCCCAAACCAAAGCCGACAGCTTGAATCGTGACCTCTAGTTTGGCATTCCGATAAGCTTCTTCGATCGCCACAATAGCTCTAATTGCCTCGGTTGCTTGGTCTAGCAAGCCGGAACCGTGTTTGAAATAGCCTAAATCTGCTTGAATCTGCCTTTGAAACTGCGGGCAAGTTTCTTTACTGAATGCTGCGAGGAAACTTAAATCGGCATCACTATCATTGTACTTTTTAGCTGCTTTGATGTCAAGACTTATTTGATTTAATTTATCCTGGTAATTTTGGGCGTTAATTGCGATCGTATTTTGGCGAAACTCCAAATCAATCAGCATTCGGGCATACTTCACAGCCCGAGGCGGCATCTCGATTGTCTGAGTTTCCAGATATTTTAATTCTTCTTCCTTTAAACCCGCACCTTTCGATTGCTTCTGCTGAGCTTTATCTCGCTGCAAATACTTAAAAGTCTTGTCAATATCCAGTTCAATTTGCTTGTATTCCTCGCGAGTCACGACGTAAAGCTTGCGACTGTCGTGATAAGCGCGAAGAATCTTATTTCGGTACAGAAACAAATCCATAAAATCGCTGTACCGCGTCTCATCCCAGATTTCATCAGTTGTCGGACTGTTGAAAAACCAGATAATAACGTGACAGTAACTATCGGGCTGACTCGGATTACCATACTCCAAAATCGGACTGCCGAATAACTCGCCTTGACGGTAAAAATCCGGCTGATTTTGACCAGAAATCAACTTTTCTAGACACTGTTTGCCTAAAGCTTGGAGAAACTGCGAATCTGCCCGCGCCGCCTGATTTTGTTCGACACTCAGCCAAGCTGTAAGCAGCAGAGTTTGCCCGAAATAACTCTGCAGGAAATCCGGCAGCAAGCAGTTATCGGGATTGAATTCCTTGAAGAGGCTAACATCGACAGCCGATGTTTTATTGCCGTCAACTTTTTCGGGAACGCGAATTTGTAAACCCAAAGCGTAGCTGTCATCAATCCGCAGCGGTTGGGCAAAACCTTTGAGGCTAATTTGTTGGTTTTCGTGGGAAATATTCTTAGCAAAAGCCAGAGAATTTCGCTGGCCAACAACTTCTTTTTTAATCAGGTTGACTCGCCATCCGGCAGGTTCGTCTTTTTTGGACAAGTAGCTGCCGTTGAATGCCTTACCGACTGCTAATTTAGTTTGCAAAATCTCATCGCACTTCTGCCACAAACGGGCGAATTCCACAGGGGAACTAGACTCTGATTCTAGGGGTTGGCAGAGATGAAAGGCAAACAAATAGACGTTGGGGGCATAGATTTTACTGTTTTCAGTCATGGTCTGTATTTGATTGATTCTCTGCATCCAGTTCTTTTTGAATTTTTTTGTAACTATCTTCAATGCTTTGACGCAGAGTTTGGGTGATGTTAGTTAGTGGGTCAGTGGTAGTTGGGGTGGGTTCGCCCGGATCGTCGATTTCTTTTTTGTTTTTGCCGGCCGCAATTTTTAATTCTTCTCCCAATTGATGACGGGCGCACCACTTGCTGATAGCCATAGCAATAGGAAACAATTGATCGTCTGCGAATTCTCCCATTTCTGTTTTTAATTCGGGTAAATCTTGCCATGCTGTCGGCATGAAAATACTCGGGTTTTTGTGCAGCCATTGGAGAAAAGCATTGATAATTTTGTCAGGTTCCATTGTAATTACTCCCGTGATTAAAAAATATAGATTTGTAGATACTGTCTTGACCTGTCAAGGGGTAGCAGTCAAATAATTGGGGTCGAAAGGCTTTTGGGATTTTAAAATCCCA
>NZ_JAUBUG010000011.1:70440-114521 GCF_036705345.1 Microcoleus sp. B3-D2 | reverse complement strand
AGATGTCAAGCCTGATTTTGTTAAGAAAGATGTGAGTAAGGCATAGCTTCTTAAGGGGGATGCGAGGGGGATCGAGACTCGGCTACAACCCTGATTTTGACAGGGCTTCAGGCTTAAGTTGACACTAATGGAGTGTAGGGTGCGCCACTAGCACCAAGAACATCGTTAGCGAAGGCCTCGTAGAGTATCGCCCCTCCGCTGTTTAACTCAAAACTAATCCTGGCTTCGCCCTGAGAGCGATTCACACCACAATCGGACAACTATTGCTCACCTTGGGCCTTGGATAATGATGTATGCGCCCCAAAAAGCAGCAGCAAAAGCCAAAATCGCAGACCAAATCGGATGTCCGCTGTCACTAACCCTCCCTCCTTGACTGCGGAGACTTTCAAGGTCGATCGCCACAGTAGCACCCCGGCGCAGCCAACCAGTCGCCACAACAGATGTTCCGATCAAATCGCTAGGGCGAGTAGTCTCTTTGAACAAAAATGGCCACAAAGAGCCAATGTAGCCAAACCTCGAAACATAGTGCAACCTCACCAACCCTGTCGCCGTTTGCAAAATCAAATCTTGTCCCAGCCAATTACTCATACCCGATCGACCCAAAAGTTGCCCTTCCAGCCGCACCGGTTCAGCATCCAGCGGCAAACTCTCGGGATTTGACAAAATTTCCGGCAAACTCGGCGAAGCGGTTTCTCGGGGTATAATATCCGGGAAGAAATAATTGATCCGCATCAAAGTACCGATGCTAAATCCGATCGGCAAACAGCCCCAAAGAATAGATCGATCGCCCCAAAGCCAATCCAACTGCCAAAAACTCGTCCTTGAAAAAATCCCGCCAATCAGCCAAAGCACCCCGACTATCGCCAAACTCATCGGAATCCCAAAAAACGGCGCACCCTGTAAAAATAGTTTTGAATCTTTAAATTCGAGTATTGACTTAAACAGAGATAATTTTCCTTTCCTGGGTTGTTCTGGCACTCCCGCGTCTACCAAATCTAACTCTGTCTCTAGCTTCCAGAATTGAGCATAAAGAGTCAACAGCTTCAAACGCTCTCCCAGCAAAGGATGCGCGCGGTTAACCGTCAACCAATTGCGCTCGCGATTGCTGACATCCCACAGCAAAATCTGTTCCAGCGGCGCGTGTAATGCAGCAGAACCAAGGCTTACAGCTTGTCCAACACCTACGGGTAACAATAGATCGAAACTTTCTAGGAAAAAGCTAGTTTGTTTTTGCTGTTCGATATTATCAGCAATGCCGATCGCAATTTTAGACAATGCCCGCGTCAAACCGTTAGGATTACCCGTAATTTCCGCAGCAGTGCGATCGCTAAAATACACTCTGCTGCGCGACAGCCACAACATCGGCCAGCGCAACAACTTATAAATCCCATAACTGGTAGCAGAAATTGCAGCGGCCACAAATTTGACAGCCGAACGCAAAAACTCGATCGTCATTAAATCACACAACCGCTCTTGCCAGTGCGCCACCTGCCAATAAATCAGGTAAGGAATCTGAATCACCAGCAGCGCCAGCGACATCGGCGCAAAATCCCAGTGAGAAATATGGCCCAACTCCCGCGCAAAAATAGTAGCAATTTCATCATCCGTCAATTGTTCCAACAGCCCCCGACTCACAACAATCCGAGCAAAACGGGGCAAACAGCCGTAACTGAAAGCTACAGGAACATTCAGCGGCAAGAGTTTCAACACCGGCACCGGCATATTTTGCTTCGTACAATAAGTTCGCAGTACCCGACTAGCTTCCTTGCTGTGCTTGGATAAAACCGACCCGCGCAGAGTTTCGATGCCGCCAAAAAGTTTCAGCAGCGCGTCTATCAGCCACGGAGACGAGGCCAAAAGCAATCCAAACACCATCTGAACAAACGGAGTTGGATCGCGGTAAAAAAGCTGAATCGGCGCGAAAATAGGCAGTCTAGTGAATATGTAAAGCTGAACCAACAGAGAATTAGTGTTTGTCAGCAGGAATTGCAGGATAAACCGGGCTAGGAAAAATAGGGCGATCGCACTTGCAACGACTTGCACCCGAAAATCCAGCAACTTCAGCGGTTTGAGCGGGCGCGGGCTTTTCGCGGCGCGCCCTGCTTGCCGCCAAGTGAGTTGGTAAGTATCTGGGCTGGCGACTCCGGGGATATCTGTTGGGGAACCGGAACTATTTTCGCCGCTAATTTCTGCGGTATCCGGTGCTGTTTCTGTCGTGTTTTCTGGTTCAGAAGTCTGGCCTGTGGGGGGTGGAGGTGGTGGGGAAATCGGTTGCGCTTTGGCGTTTCCAGGCTCTACAGCAGGCTCTAAAGGTAAAAATCCTGTTTTTTTATCTGCAGTCGGTCGATCGCCCCCAATCGATTTTTTCGGCGATTTAGTGCCTGCATCAAAGGCGACAAAGCCTGTTTCGGGGGGAGTTTCTGCGGATTTTGGTTTATTTTCCGGTGGTTTTGGGGGGCGAGGGGGGGTTAATTCTGTTAAAGCGCGATCGGCCCAAGTTTTGACTTGAGAGTTGGGACTTTTGGCGAGGGAAGAGCACAGGGCGATCGCCTTTTTCAGATTACCGGTTGCTTTGTACGCAGCCACCAACCCCATCTGCGCGCGGATTCCCGACGGCCCATTGGCGGCGGTTTGGGTAACGGATTCTAAAAGGGCGATCGCGGTGGGGTAATCCTGCTGTTTCAAAGCTGCTAGCCCAGCCTCTAGAGACTGTTTTGCAGATGAATCCGCCGGATTTGGATTAGTGGGAGGTGCCATGACTGTGCTTTCGCTAGCGTCCTTTCTAAGATAGCTTGGGTGGTCGATCGATAGCTGTTCTAACACAGCTCTATTTCTCTGTCACCATTTGTTGCAGTTTCTTCGGCGGTTGAAACCGCTTAATAGTCAAACTTTCGGCCACTCCCAGCGGACGATCGTTGCGATCGGGCACAAGTTTAAACCCCTGCCTCAAAGCTAAAGTCTTCGCTATGAAGACTGAAGATTTATGCTAAATCCGGGTTAAATACTTCCTCGATCTCTTAGTCTCTTAGAGAGAAACTAAAGTTTGTGGAGACGAGATTTCAATCACCGAGCCCATCTAATTTTTGCTTATAATTAAATTAACACCTCACCCCTACATTTATGCCAATTGACGACGAAGATTTTGAAAGCGAATCAATCGGGGACGATCGCAAACTGCAACTTTTCACCGACAGATACGAATTTACCCGCCGATTTGCCTTTTATTTAAACGAAGACCCCGCGCGCCAACAAATTTTGTATTTTTACGGAGATGGAGGCAACGGCAAGTCTTTGCTGCTACAACACTTGCAGTTTCACTGCTGCAAAAGATTTTCGCCGCCGGTGTGGAAACAATTGCACCACATCCCAGAATCACAAGCCGCCCAAGTTGCTGATTTTGTCCGCTATGCTGAACCTAAAACCTACACTCCCATACCTGCAGTCAGACACGATTTCGGATTGATACCGATTAAAGAAGATAAACCGCAAGATAGATTTTACGGCTTGCTGATGCTGCGTCGAAATTTGGCAGCAGAAACTAAGAAATATAAATTTAAATTTCCCAATTATGACTTTGCTTGCTTTTGGTATTTGCTGAACAAAGGCGAATCACAGGCAACTCTCAACCAACTTTTCCCCGATGATGTGGCGGAATTGGTGGTACCTATAGTTGAAACTTTTGCAGATTTCCCGGTGGTGGCGCAAGCTGTAGCGGTACTCAAAGGGATAGATAAATTCGGCGGAATTAAGCGGGCGATGAAATTAATTCAAAATCGCCTCGGTGTCAGCGATCAAAAGGCGGAGGAAATTCGCCGTCTAGATATTGATACTGAGTTAACCGACTGTTTGCCGAAATTGTTTGCTGGGGATTTGAATGCGGCAATGGCTGGCAAAAATAAACCCGATCGCCTGGTGATGCTGTTCGATACTCACGAGAAAATGTGGGATGAAAAACGCAATTCTCAAGGCGCAACTTTTTGGTATCAAGATGAGTGGTTTCGGCGGTTGTTGAGGGCCTTGGATTACAAATTGGGGATTGTAGTTGTTGTGGCGGGGCGAGAGTGTCCGGTGACGCAATTGCGGTGGCCGAATGCGTCAAGGTTTCCGATTCCCGCAGATTATATAGATGCACAATTGGTGTGGCATTTATCGCCGGATGATGCGAGGGATTACTTGCACAAAGTGAAGATTGACAAGGCAGATTTGGCAGATGCTGTAATTAAATATGCCAGCCTCAATCCCGACGATCCTTGGGATAATTTGCAGGTACATCCGTTTTATTTGGGTTTGTGCGCGGATGCGGTGCTGGCAGAAAGAAGGCGGGGAATTGAGTTGATGTCGTCGGATTTTGCGCGGATTCCGAAGTTGGAAAACAAGACTGCGGAATTAACAGATCGGTTGCTGAGTTATGTCGATCGCGAAGTGCGATCGGCCGTGCATTCGCTGAGTGCTGGTCGCGCTTTTGATGAGGATTTGTACGTAAAATTGGGGTCTGGTTGCCACTTCCTTGCAAGCAGTGCAAATTTTGAGATGTTGACGGGTTTTTCCTTTGTGTGGAAATCGCAGAAGCGGGGGGATAACTGGTATCGGATTCACGATTTATTGCGGCGTTTGGATGCCGAGCGGGACGATCCGAAAACTCGCAAAGCTCATGAAATTTTAGAGCGGCATTACCGAGAAGTGGGGAATGTGGCGGAGGCAATTTTTCATGCTAATCGCTTGGATTGGCAGCGGGGTGTAGAAGAATGGAAAGAGGTGTTTGATGAAGCTTTGAGAAAGAGTCGTTATAAGGAGTGCGAGGCCCTGCTGGAAGTTAGAGATGAGTTGTGGATTAAAAGTGATTATTGGCTTGGTAGAGTTTCGCGATCGGAGGGAAATTACTATGCTTGGTTGGCTCGATATGTAGAAGCAAGACAGGAATATTTAGAGGCAGTTGCAGCCTTGAATTCTGCTTTACTTATTGCACCGGATGATATCAATGCTCTCAACAACAAAGGGAATGCGCTGCAAAGTCTGGGTGATTTGCAAGCAAAACTAAGTGAATTTGAGGCTGCAAAACAGTCTTACTTTGATGCGATCGCTGCCTTGAATTCTGCTTTACTCATTGTACCAGATGATATCGACGTTTTCAAGAACAAAGGGATTGCGCTGAAATGTTTGGGTAATTTACAGGCAAAGCTAAGTGAATTTGAGGCTGCAAAACAGTCTTACTCAGAGGCAATCGCAGCCTATAATTCTGCTTTACTTATTGCACCAGATTATATCAATGCTCTCAACAACAAAGGGAATGCGCTGCGAGGTCTGGGTGATTTGCAAGCACGGCTAAGTGAATTTGAGGCTGCAAAACAGTCTTACTTTGATGCGATCGCTGCCTTGAATTATGCTTTAATTATTGCACCGGATGCTATCTGTGTTCTCAACAACAAAGGGAATGCGCTGCGAGGTCTCGGTGAATTACAATCACAGCTAAGTGAATTTGAGGCGGCAAAACAGTCTTACTTTGAGGCGATCGCTGCCTGTAATTCTTCTTCACTTATTGCACCGGATGATATCTGTGCTCTCAACAACAAAGGGAAGGCGCTGTTAAGTCTGGGTGAATTGCAAGCACAGCTAAGTGAATTTGAGGCCGCAAAACAGTCTTACTTTGAGGCGAGGGCTGCCTTGAATTCTGTTTTTCTTATTGCACCGGATGATATCGGTGTTCTCAACAACAAAGGGAATGCGCTGCGAGGTCTGGGTGAATTGCAAGCACAGCTAAGTGAATTTGAGGCGGCAAAACAGTCTTACTTTGAGGCGAGGGCTGCCTATAATTCTGTGTTACTTATTGCACCGGATGATATCGCTGCTCTCACCAACAAAGGGAATGCGCTGCGATGTCTGGGTGATTTGCAAGAAAAATTATCTGAGCAGCAGGAAGCACTCAAGAATGGGCAAGAGGCTCTGGAAATGTTTAATCGATCTTTAGCCATTGCTCCTAACAACGATCGGGTTCGCAGTAGCCGCGACGCGCTGCAACAACTTCTCGATAATTTGGGTGAGGATAGTCTCAGCATTTAGCTCGATCGAAATGAGTAAAGACGCGACATTAAGGAGGAGGATGTGTGGAGTTAACTTACACCGAAAGTTCACAGGATTTACGCACTCCGACAAAGAAACCGGGTTTTTAGCCGAATCTGCGAATCACAACCAAGAATTATCGAAAAAACTCGGTTTCTGGCCACCCGCGCGTAAACCCTAAGTTTGCTAAAATAGACCCAGAAAATATCAAAATATAAATATGAACGAATCCCAAATACCCCAAATTCCTTGGCTGCCATTAAGCCGAGAAGCGCACAAACTATCAGTTACCGACAGATTAGCTTTAGTCAACGCGATTGTTGAGTCCATCAGACAAGAACTCAGATCCCGCCAACCTCTGCTGGATGATTTTGTGGAACCCGTGACTGGGCTAGCAAAAACTGATACACTACCCGCAACAGATGACGAAGTTGAAATTAGATTGCGGTCCGATCGCAAAGGTGCGGCAAAGCGACTCAGAGGGCTAGCAAAAACCGATACGCCACCTCCAACAGATGCCGAAGTTGCACTCATGTTAGAAGAGCGTTTGGTGGAGAAATACCTAAAATGAAGGTATTAATAGACACCAACATTATCCTCGATACTTTGCTAGAACGAGAACCGTTTGTAGAAGATGCTGATGCTTTATTTGAGGCGATCGAAAATGAGCAAATTGAGGGATATGTAACGGCAACAACTTTAACAAATATTTTCTACATTGTCAGAAGGCAAACTCGCAGCCTCGATCGCGCTAGGCAAGCTATTGCTGAAACACTAGCCTTAATGAAAGTATCTGCCGTCGATCGCCACGTTTTGGAAATAGCATTTGCATCTAATTTAACCGATTTTGAAGATGCCGTGCAGTTAGCTTGTGCGCTGTCAGATAACTTGGAGGCGATCGTCACCCGCGATGCAGGAGATTTCGCTGGTGCCACCTTACCAATTCTATCACCTAAAGAGTTATTAAAACGTTTGGAATAAGATTAATAGGACTTACGCACTCCGACAAAGAAACCGGGTTTTTTACCGAATGTGTGGATCACAACCAAGTATTCTTGTAAAAACCCGGTTTCTGGGCCCCATGCGTAAGCCCTAAAAAAACTTAACCTTGCAGCTTACCGCCCAGATTTTCTCGGCGATGTACCATCAGCTCGCTTCCGACGGATCAGCACGCTCATCACCTGCTTCGGATTTGCCGCACGCTGTACGGGACTCCAATCGCCCACTTCTGCAAATCCCAGCCGGTACAAAGTGAGTATGGTTTCCCGGACACCTTTGGGCGAACCGACAACCGTTAACAGCACCACTTCCTGTTCGCATACTGCTGCTGAGTCGTCATTTGGGCGATCAGAAAAGTTGTCGTCAGGCACGAATTCCTGTGACATAATATGTTCTCCTGGTTTTGGGTTTTCTAGAAAAACCCAAAAACCCAGCCGCCCCGCATTTCAAGACATAGCAGGGCGGCTACAGAGGATGTTAAAATGCTCCGTTAGCCTCCAGACTGCTGATACCAGTTTGGCGGTTATGCTGTCCATTGCTGTTACCAGCAGCTTTGGGCAGTGCAACTAGATTTTTGGGCGACGCGGGCTGCCTCCTCTACAAGCAAGCAACCTCTCACTTCAAAGCGTAGCCGCAGAGGGGGGCCGCCGTCAATCGATTTTGGATTTTAGATTTTGGATTTTGGATTGAAGATGGGGATTGGGAGGTTTTGGGCGATCTGGCTGAAGATTTATATTTGACGAACCTTACTCGATTAAGCACGCGGGATTCAGCACGCGGCAGTGTCGTTTCTCTACAAATCCTACAATAAATATCATTTGTAGGGACACAACACTGTTGTGTCCTTTGGCTGTGGTAATCCGGGTTTTTTGTTAATAAAAATCCCGCTTTTTGGGAGGAAACGACAATGCCGTTTCCCTACAAACCAATTATCCCCCTCACTCCTCGCTAACAGCCAAACCAGAAACCACAGGGGCGATCGCATTTAACTTCAACACAGGATGCTCCCCTTCCACCTGTCGGCAATTCCACTCATTTCTAAACAGCAAAACCGGCCTTCCCCAAGTATCTTTCACCGTCACCGTATTAAACAGCCGCCCAACTTTTTCCAGCGCATCCCAACCGCCGTCAACCCAACGAGCTACACTGTAAGGCAACATATCGATCGTCGTTTCCACATTATATTCCGACTGCATTCTGAACTGCACAACTTCAAATTGCAACTGTCCGACAGCCGCCAAAATTGGCTCGCGTTTCGACTCATCAACCGAGTACATAATTTGCACTGCGCCTTCTTCCTGCAACTCCGAAACGCCTTTCCGGAACTGCTTAAACTTAGAAGGATTGGGATTTCTCAAAAAAGCAAAAAGTTCGGGAGAAAAACAGGGAATCCCTTCATATTCAAGTTTTTGGCCGGTGTAAATAGTATCGCCGATCGCAAATACCCCCGGATTGTTCAAACCGATCACATCTCCCGGATACGCAACCTCGATCGACTCGCGATCCTGAGCAAATAACTTTTGAGGTCTTGACAAACGCACCGTTTTACCACTGCGAGCGTGAGTCACGTTCATGTCCTTTTCAAACTTGCCCGTACAAACCCGAATAAAGGCAACGCGATCGCGGTGTCTTGGGTCCATATTGGCTTGCAATTTAAACACAAAGCCGGTAAATTCTTCATAAGTTGGCGGCAAGTCTCCGGCGCTGCTCTTGCGGGCGATCGGTTTCATAGCGTAATCTAAAAACGCATCTAAAAACAGTTCTACCCCAAAATTGCTCATGGCACTGCCAAAGAAAACAGGCGTCATTTTTCCAGCCCGAACGGAGTCTAAATCGAGTTCAGTTCCTAACTCATCCAGCAGTTCTAACTCTTCTTTGAGCTGATAGTAAAGGTCTTGTTCCAACAAATCTTCAATGCGCGGATCGCCCAATTCGATGACGGTATCAACAGCAGCGCGAGAACCGTGTTTAGTCCGCTCGAATAAGTGAATTTTGCGCCCTCTGCGATCGAAAACACCTTTAAAGCGATCGCCCGTACCTATCGGCCAATTTACCGGATAAGTCTGCAACCCCAGTTCTTTCTCAATTTCGTCCAACAAATCCAAAGGTTCTCTGCTAGGGCGATCGAGCTTATTAAAGAAAGTAAAAATAGGCAAACTTCGCAGCTTACAAACTTCAAATAACTTCCGAGTTTGCGGTTCCAAACCCTTAGCAGCATCCTCAAGCATCACTGCATTGTCAGCCGCCGCCAGAGTGCGATAAGTATCTTCGCTAAAATCTTGGTGTCCCGGAGTATCGAGCAGATTAATGTGATAATTTTGATACTCAAACTGCAAAACAGTAGAAGTAATAGAAATTCCCCGCTGCTGTTCCATCGCCATCCAGTCAGAGGTAGCGTGTCGCTGAGCCCGCCGCGCTTTCACAGAACCTGCTTCGTGAATTGCACCTCCGTACAGCAGCAGCTTTTCTGTCAAAGTAGTTTTACCCGCGTCGGGGTGCGAGATAATAGCAAAGTTGCGCCGGCGCTCAACAGCAGTTAGCAGTTCAGTTTCGAGTTCAGTGGTCATCACAAATTAGGTAGGGGAATCATCACCCGATCGCCATTATAGCCTGTGCTACAGTTGCTATTAAAGGTAAAATTATCACTAAAGTCAAGGAACAAAAATAATATGTACGACTCGGACAAGCGAAAGCTGCTATCACTGGTGTGCCACGGGGCGATTTTTTTCAGCACGTTACTGTTCTCGATCGGAGCGCCGATCGCTGTATTGTTAGTATCAGATGACCCCGTTGTCAAAGAAAATGCCACAGAAGCGATCAATTTTCACCTTAATGTATGGTTTTACAGCCTCGTGATTGGGGTGTTAACAGTCATTACTCTCGGTCTTGCTGGCTTTATTTTAGTGCCAATAGGGTATCTGGTGCATTGGGGACTGACAATAATGGCTATTCTCCACATTTTGCAAAATCCCAACCAACCTTACCGCTACCCTTTTATTTTCCGAATAGTTTAGACAGCAAATCGCGCTTCACCATTGATTTCAACAACCCGATTTCTTTAAGAAGAAATCGGGTTTTTAATTGTTTTATAACTCACATTCGTTACCCCCTACTGGCAAATACACTGCTTAAGTGACAAAGAGGGTAATGATCGCAGGGCAATAGTTAGGGTGGGCACTGATGGGCGAGCGTCAGCAGGCTGATTCGGTTCGTTCTTGTAGCGATATAGTGACCCACGGCTTCAAGTATGGAATACAGTAACTCCACCTCAATTAATAGCACCTGTGAGGCGATTCAACAAGTTCGTCGTTGGTGACTTTTAGCACCCGCCTCTGTTTAACCTGTCTACAAAAAAAAACCCGATCAGTCCTTAACTGATAGAGTCTGTATCATCAAGTTTTAGGTGTTTGCTATCGGTAAAATTTCCTCTAGCTCAAAAATAATAAATAAGTGTAAGTACCTAACCTAGGTTAGTGCGAACCAATATCAATAACCCAAATAGTCGTCCCCTCCATTTTCCAAAAAACTCGTTCTCTCATACTGGTATACGAACCTTTAACACCTTTACCTCTTTCCTCATAAGCATGAGTGCAGAGACTGCGATGTGCAGGATTTTCCAATAAACCTAAAGTTTTCCTGTACTTTTTCCGTTCCACCTCGGAAAGGCGTTTGAATTTTTTGTCAAACTTAGCGGTTCTTCGGACTTTAAATTTCTGCATAATATTTCCTTTAAGTAGAGTTAAAAACTCTGAACTAGAGGAAATATCCCGATGCAAAACACCAACCGTTCTACTAAGTTGTGCACATCAGCGGAGGACTGCGTTCTCTTAAATCACCCAAAATCATAAAAGGTAGAATTTCTGTGAGCCTTTGATGAGTTACTACATTTTGTAGTATAAAAAATTTTTGAATAAGTGACCTCATCCTAAAGGCATAGGCTCTATCCTACTCTCGGCAGTTCCCACCCTCACAACCGCTGGCAGCCAGCCAGACCGCCTAGGGCGTGTTTTCAAACTATAACCACAACAGAATGCAGGCGATCGTAATCATGGCTGTATAATTCGTAGCCAGCTTCTCATCTCGGGTAGCGATCCGACGAAATTGCTTGAGTCGGTTGATAGCACGTTCAACAATGTTACGTTGACGGTAGATTTCACGACTAAAAGAACTAGGAGCAAATATTGGCTTGTTTATTCTGCCTCGCTTCACGAAAGCGCTGCCTTCGCCATTAGTGGCAATTGTAGTGATGACCGTGGCTGCGATCGTTTTATTGAAATTGTCCACCAATTCTATCTCCACCAGGAGTCTTAAAACTTAATACAATATTTTTCCAATAAAAATCCCGCTCTTGTGGAACGGGAAAGCCATCAGGGTGCATCTATATATATGTCAGTATAACTCATAGGGGGTATAACCCCTCGTAGCTTTATCGAATCTTTACAATCACAAAATTTTTGTAAAGATTGAGGTTTTTATTTGACTGATCAGCCGTTTTATGAAATTAAAATGGAAAATGCTGACATTTATAAAATCAAGTGAGTTTCCTGTGAATAATCAAAACTTTAAGCTCCTTTACCATGCTTCGGCCAGTGGTGGAGCAAATACCATAAGATGGCTACATTTGTGATAAATACCGCTACTTTAAGTACCGTGACCCCCTGAACTAATTCATATATTTCAGGGGGTATACTGATGCTTACCAGCACTAAAACTAAGATTGTTGCCCAGTCTTTTTCGGACCACAAACCAACGGCTTCAACAGCCGTTAAAGTTGCATAAAGTGCTGCGGTAAGTCCGCCAAAAAATAATTTGTGAGGGTTTAGAATTAGAAGTTTTTCTAAGATAAATTAAATAATTTTTAGTTTAGTTTCTAACAAATAAAATTGCGATTTTTTTTCTAAGACTTGATGATTTTTTAATGCAAAAAGCAAAGCAATCGAAGTTACTGCCAAGAGGGAAGCCACAAATGTTTTGTAAAGGACAATTGCGATTAAAGCAGGAGCGTGATGTTTCTTCACCTTAATTCTCGAAATATCAATAATGTGCGATCGCCTGGTTAGGCTGTTTAGGATTGAAAACTTAAATTTTAGTAGAGTACGTCAGCAATTAGCTAATCTATTATATCAACAATAACCCGCTGCTGACGCACTTTACTAAGTTTGAGGATAACGTTGTGCTAAGAAAGAGATAGCAGCAGCCCGATCGCCCAAATCGCCATCCAACTTCGCCGCCAACAAATCATCCAACATTCGTTTAAACCCAGGCCCCGGCTTATAACCCAAAGCCTTCAAATCGTTGCCATTTAAAGGCGGCTCAACATTCGCCCACCTGGTGAGATATTCCCAGATTTGGCGGCGTGCACTTCGCGGACTTTGTAGGGCGATCGCAATTAACACCGGCAACTCATAATTTCTCAACAGCAGCACCAATTGACTCGGCAACTCGCACTTAGGCAAATTCTCTGCTAACTCGTTCTTTCCTGCTTCCAAAACTTCCAACCGCTTAATGCTGTCAGCAGGTAACTGAAGATTTGCAGCCACCTTGCCGCGATATTCCGGTGCTAAATAAGCTATCAAAACTTCCAGCCGCATCTGCCAATCGGGAATATTGATAATGGGGAATGGGGAATTGGGCATCGGGAATTGGGCATCGGGAATTGGGAATTGGGAATTGGGGATAGTTTGTTCCTTCTTCCCTCTTCCTTCTTCCTTTTCCCCTCTTCCCTTCTCCTTCTTCCTTCTATCCTTTACATCCGTTAAATCCGTTACAGAATCCGTTGCCGAACTTCCTTCTTCCTTCTTCCTTCTTCCTTCTTCCTTCTTCCTTCTTCTTCCATTCAAACACCGATCGAGCAAACGCAGTTGCCGCCACAACTCCCGATCCAACTCCAAAGTAGGATGAATGCAGCGCAAAGCCTCCAAATCTCCCAGCATTTGCAAAGCAACTTTCCAGTAAGGAGCTTGCAAAATGTATTTCAATTCGCTTTTCAGCCGAGTTTCCAAAGCCGGGGCTCGACCGTTTTCCCCCTGAATTCGGTAATAAATCCCGCTAGCCAAAGCGTTGCGGATGTATCCTTCCGTCTGGGGCTCAATTTCAAACCCTAACCGCACCGCAAACCGCACAGCGCGATAAATTCGCGTGGGATCTTCGATAAAACTGTTGGCGTGCAAAACTCGAATTTGCTTCGATTCCAAGTCCAGCAAACCGCAAAAAAAGTCTAACAATTCGCCGCTGCGAGGAGCACCCAACCGCACAGCCAGCGCATTAATTGTAAAATCCCTGCGGTACAAATCTTGGCGAATTGAACTCGCTTCAACTTCAGGATTTGCAGCCGGATAAGGGTAAAATTCAGTGCGAGCCGTAGCGATATCCACCCACAGCGAGCCGAAAGCAGAGTCTTTGGGCCACAAAAGCGCGGCGGTTTGAAATTGACCGTGAACGTCCAAACGCGAGTCTGGGTAAAGTTTTTGCAGTGATGCAGCTAACTCGACACCAGCACCGGAATCGTCGGAACCGCACTTTCCATCCACAACCAAATCAATATCTGTGAGCGCCAGTGTATCATCCGTGGCTAAGAGTAAATCCCGGACTGCTCCACCCACAATATAAAGTTGCCAGCCGCGATTTTGGGCAATATTGGCGGCGATCGACAATAATTGCCATAATTCGGGACTGATGCGCGTTCGCAACAACTGCTCAACCGATTCGGGCACGGCACAATAAGAGAATTCTGCATTACTTCCCCTGTCTCGCGCTTTTTGCTGGTGCAATTCCCGCAACACATCAGTGCGAGTCACAATTCCTACAAGTTGACCGTTTTCCAATACTGGCAAGCGCCCGATATCGTATGTCACCATTAAAGATTCAATTTCCGGCAGCAAGGTATCTGGGGCGATCGTTTTTAACTGCGGACTCATGTAACCCTTGACGGGAGCGTGACTGAAACCGTGGTGCAGCGCAATGTCAATGTCGCGGCGCGAGATAATGCCGGCGAGTCGATCGCCCGCATCGACCACAGAAAGCCCCGAATGTCCGTAACGTAGGAGGATACGGTGAGCTTCTCCTACCGATGTTTCCGGGCGAATACTCCGCACCGGAGACGACATTAACTCGCGCGCTGTCGGAGGGTGGGGAATTTGAGTTTTGAGTTCGTCAGCTAACTGATTTAAAGTCAGCAGGGGGTCAACATCGCGGGTGGCGAGGGAAGCGGCGCGGGCGTGGCCTCCGCCGCCGAAGGGTTTGAACAATTCGCTGAGGTTTGTTCCTTCGATGCGCGATCGACCGATAATAGTTAATCGATTGGAAACTGGCGATTCGGGAGCTATGTTGCGGTTGTTTTCGTTTTCGCCAAAGTTATAAACATTGCCTAACAGCAGAGCATCAGTTTCAGTTAAATCGAGCAAGCGAGAAGCCAGGGAAGAAAGCCCCGGAACATAAGCTTCAGTAGATAGCAGCACCCAGGCTATGCTGTAACCGTGCAAAGTTTCCGATCGCAAATTATTCAGCGCTTCTCTCAGCAAATCTTGCAATTGAGGAGACAAACCGGGTTCTACATATTCAGCTATTACCCCCAAACTCGCTCCCTGTTCCATCAACCACGCCAAAGCTATTGCATCTCGCGCAGTTGCGCCCTCGAAGGTGAGGGAACCTGTATCGACGTGGATGCCGAGGGCCATTACTGTTGCTTCCGAAGGCAGAAGGCGGAATGGTGTGTCGCTCTTTTCTGCTTGATTTTTGAGCTTTTCGACAATTAATGTCGTGCTGGCTCCGACTGCTTCGATCTGCGTAACAGTAGCGGGGATGTCTAAATCGGCCTGTAGGTGATGGTCAAAAACCGCTATTTCGTTGAGGTGTGGCAAATCCAGCCATTCGGCGGCTTTTCCCAAACGATCGCGCCCGGAGGCATCAACTATACTAATCGATCGAATTTGTTGCGGATTGACCGATCGGCGTTCAATCAGTGGGTACTCGTCGCGGTGTAGCGCCAAAAAATCCCGCACTGTCGGATGACACCCGCCCGTCAATACGATCCTGCTACCGGGGCGCAGCACGCAAAGTCCCACCGCCGCCCCCAAGGCGTCAAAATCTGCTGTTGTGTGGCACAAAACTAAGTCCATAGCCGAAAATCCCGCATCTCTAACTCAAACAGTAGCAATTTCTCGCCCTCTGAAACCGGATGTGTCGATCGGGCTTTAACTTAACCTTTCCAGTTTTCTGTCGTGTAGCGAACAATGATAAAATTGATCGAAATCTCAAGAGCCGCTGACGCCTGTTCGCGCAACGCCCGAATTTGCACGGGTTCTTTCGTATCAATCAACCGACAATCTCTCGATCGACTATCGGGAAACTGTCAAAAACTAGAATTTGGAAGATTTTTTTCGGTTCTGGGAAACTATTTCGGATCAACGCACGGTTATATCGAAAGGAGAAAAGATGTTATCAATTCTGTTTCAAGTGGTTTTACTGGGTCTGGTACTGCTGTCTTTTGTGATGGTCGTTGGCGTGCCAGTTGCTTATGCCTCTCCCCAAAACTGGAATCAGTCTAAATCCCTGATTTATGTCGGATCGGCTCTCTGGTTTTTGCTGGTTATTGCAGTGGGTGTATTGAACTTTTTAGTCGTTTAATTTCACCCAAGTTTATCGAATAAAGAAGGTAAAAGATAGAAGGATGAAGGCATTCACCAGCGATTGAAAGGCATTCGGCAGAAGCTAGGAATTTTTCAGACCGCGCGATCCTGTATGTTTTTGCACTTGAGATTCAGATGAGATGCTACTGCTTTCTGACTTTTGCCTTCTCACAAACAAAAATCTAAAATCTAAAACCTAAAATCTAAACTAGAACACTATGACTGTTTTCGAGGGAACTTTTACTCACACCGAATCTTTGCGGTTTGCTATTGTCATCGGTCGTTTTAACGATTTGGTGGTTAACAAACTTTTGGAGGGATGTCAAGATTGTTTGAAACGCCACGGAGTTGATGTTAATCCTCATGGCTCTCAGGTGGACTTTTTTTGGGTTCCGGGAAGTTTTGAGATTCCTTTGGTGGCGCGCCAAGCTGCTCTTTCTCACCGCTACGATGCGGTAATTTGTCTGGGTGCGGTAATTCGGGGCCAAACTCCTCATTTCGATTTTGTGGCTGGTGAGGTTGCTAAGGGAATTGCTGCTGCTGCTTTTCAGACAGGGGTCCCGGTGATTTTTGGGGTGGTGACGACTGACACGATGCAGCAAGCTTTGGAAAGGGCTGGAATTAAAAGCAATTTGGGCTGGAATTATGCGATGAGTGCTTTGGAAATGGGCACTTTGATGCGCCAAGTTAAGGGTTTGGGAACACAGTCTTACGATCGTCGATTAACTACTGGGTCTGCTGCTCAAGTGCTTTCGGGTGAAGCAAATCTGGCGATCGCCCCGGATGTATCGTCGGATCAAATCCCCTCGTAAGTTGGGCGAGCAGTATTTTTTAGCTAAAAAACATCAAGATTTGCATCGGGAAAAATCTTAAAACTCTTGTGGGGTGGTGATTATGCCCGCCCCCAAGGTAAAAGTTCCACTGGTCGCAGCCGATCGACAAATTAGACCAATATCTTGCCAATTGGCAATGAGTGTGATATCATAAAATGTTCTTAGAAATAGCGCAACACTAACTATTACTGCATGGCAACGAAGCCAACGATCGCATTTACTCACCTCGGCTGCGAAAAAAATCGCATCGATACCGAACACATGATTGGCTTGCTGGCTCAAGCGGGCTATCAAGTCGATTCTAATGAAGAATTAGCCGATTATGTTGTAGTCAATACTTGTAGTTTTATCCAAGCTGCGCGAGAAGAGTCGGTCCGCACCTTGGTAGAATTGGCAGAAGCTAATAAAAAAGTAGTCATCACCGGCTGCATGGCACAGCATTTTCAGCAGGAATTGCTGGAGGAATTGCCCGAAGCAGTTGCAATTGTCGGCACTGGCGACTATCACAAAATAGTCAATGTCATGCAGCAGGTGGAAAAGGGTGATCGAGTTTCCCTCGTCTCCTCAGAACCTACTTACATCGCTGACGAAACTACTCCCCGCTACCGCACAACATCGGAAGGTGTCGCGTATCTGCGAATAGCAGAAGGCTGCGACTACCGCTGTGCATTTTGCATTATCCCGCACTTGCGCGGAAATCAACGATCGCGGACGATCGAATCTATCGTCGCTGAAGCTAAGCAATTGGCATCGGAAGGGGTAAAGGAAATTATCTTAATTTCTCAAATTACCACCAACTACGGCAAAGATATTTATGGCGAACCGAAACTAGCCGAACTGCTTCGGGCTTTGGGTGAAGTAGATGTACCTTGGATTCGGATGCACTACGCCTATCCTACAGGCTTGACTCCGCAAGTTGTCGCAGCCATCCGCGAAACGCCCAACGTTTTGCCGTATTTGGATTTACCCCTGCAACACTCGCACCCGGAAATTCTGCGGGCGATGAATCGACCTTTTCAAGCCGGGATCAATGATGCTATAGTCGATCGGCTCAAAGCAGCACTTCCCGGCGCTGTGATGCGAACAACTTTTATTGTCGGCTTCCCCGGCGAAACCGACGAACACGCAGCACACTTGCTGGAATTTGTCAAGCGCCATGAATTCGATCACGTAGGAGTTTTTGTATTTTCGCCAGAAGAAGGAACCCCAGCCTTCAGCTTGCCCCAGCAAATACCTGCAGAAATAATGGAAATGCGGCGCAATTCGGTAATGGCGGCACAACAACCTATATCATTGAAGAAGAATCAAGAGTCTGTCGGTCAGGTAGTTGATGTCCTGATAGAACAAGAACAACCAGAGACAGGCGAGTTGATTGGTAGATCCGCTCGGTTTTCCCCAGAAGTAGATGGACTCGTCTATGTCACAGGAGAAGCGCGGCTGGGTTCAATCGTATCTGTGAAAATTACTGGTGCAGATGTCTACGACCTCTACGGTCAAGTGTAAGTATTGCTGGAACTGTTGTCTGAGACGGTGCGGCGAACAAAAACCGGACACGAGCCAAAAATGATTAGCGGATTGTGGAACAAAAGTAACGGTTAGTACACAATTGTGCAAAGATATGTAGCAAAGGGGTTCTAAACTTTTTTAGCCCCTATCTGGCAATCGACCCTCCCCGTCGGGGTGCGGTAATCTCTACAGAACATCGGAAAATTTTAACGAATTTAATGTTTTGTTTCTGAATGTAAAGAGTTATGATGATAACAAGCCAGAAATAAGCGGGGATAATTTGAGATTGCTTCGCCGTCCGCCCTACACCACAACGGTATCCCGAAAGAGTGTTGAGATGGATAGGCGGTAACGGTCGCCCCATCCCCTGCTCAATCCCGCAGGCGACGGATTGCGGGATAGCGCCTGAACCAAACAACCTGTTACTACTATGTAGTGAAGTGGGGCTGGTCATGATCCTCACTATAAAATGCCTGAGAGGGAAAGCTTGCAAGTACCTCAAAGGAAGTCCAATGTCCTGTTTTAAGAATGTTGGAAGCCTATAACCCGACCCCTGGCGGTTGGAATCGGCGATGTCACAAAATCAAAGACGGCTGTCGAATTGGTAAATTTAGTCACCATCGACGGAGCTGCCCTATACTCGATTGCTATTTAAGAAGGTGCGCGCAGGCGCAGCACCATAAAGAACTCTTATGAGTTCCTGCCCTAGAGCAGAAATCCGCATCCGAGTTGGGCAACTTAGAAGGCTAAGACTCGTTATTAGGAGCATTAATGAATTTATTGTTTGAAGGCTTAGGTCTTTCGGAAGAACTCGTTCTCCATCTGGAAACACTAGGCTTTACAGAACCTACTCCCATCCAAGTACAAGCAATTCCGCACTTGCTAGCAGGTCGCGACGTTGTGGGCCAAGCCCAAACAGGGACAGGCAAAACGGCAGCATTCTCGTTGCCCATCTTGGAGCGGATTGATTTAGATGTAACTGCGGTGCAAGCACTGGTGCTGACGCCGACTCGCGAATTGGCGATGCAAGTAACTGAAGCCATCCGTGATTTGAGCGGCATCAGCAGCGACGGCCCTGTAAAAGTGGGTCGCTCTCTGCAAGTTCTGACAGTGTACGGCGGTCAATCGATCGATCGTCAAATGCAGCGTTTGAAGCGCGGCGTGCACGTCGTCGTCGGTACACCCGGACGCATATTGGATATGCTCAGCCGTGGCAGCCTGAAACTAGACAAGGTAAAGTGGCTGGTTTTGGATGAAGCTGACGAAATGCTGAGCATGGGCTTTATCCAAGATGTGGAAAAAATCTTGGATGCTGCACCAAAAGAACGTCAAACGGCATTTTTCTCGGCGACGATGGAAGCTTCCATTCGGAAATTGGTGGCGCGGCATTTGCGTAACCCAGTCAACGTCACCGTAGAACAGCCAAAAGCAACGCCGAAGCGCATCAGCCAAGGCGTGTACATGATTCCCCGTGGCTGGTCGAAGGCAAGAGCCCTACAGCCAATTTTAGAAATGGAAGACCCGGAATCTGCACTGATTTTTGTGCGGACTCGGCAGTCGGCGGCAGAACTCACCAGCCAACTGCAAGCAGCCGGTCACAGCGTTGATGAGTATCACGGTAATTTGAATCAGGCACAGCGGGAACGCTTGCTGCATCGGTTCCGCCAATGTCAGGTGCGCTGGGTAGTGGCGACTGATATTGCGGCGCGGGGTTTGGACGTGGATCACTTGACTCACGTGATTAACTACGATTTGCCCGACAGTGTGGAAAGCTATGTTCACCGGATCGGACGCACGGGCCGGGCTGGTCGCGAAGGAACGGCGATTACGCTGATTCAACCGGTCGATCGCCGCAAACTGCGGTTGATTGAACGCCACGTTCGATCGAGCTTGACGGTGCGAAACATTCCGACACGGGCGCAAATTGAAGCTCGTCAGTTGGAAAAGATGCAGGGTAAAGTTCGCGAAGCTTTGGCTGGCGAACGGATGGCATCTTTCTTGCCTCTGGTATCTCAGTTATCCGAGGAGTACGACTCCCACGCGATCGCCGCTGCTGCTTTGCAAATGGCTTTCGATCAAAGCCGTCCTGCTTGGATGGGCGCGGATTACGCTCAACAAGAAGATCCCCCGATTGGTGGAGAAAACAGCGTCAAGCCAATCTTGATCAAAAAGCGGGCTAAGACTGGTGCACCGAGTAATTCTGTACCAGCGCCGACTTTTTCTGGAGCACCGAGTGCTCCTGTTCCCCAGAACAGCTAATTGGTAGGGTGCACAATGTGCACCTGATTTAGAACTTTTGTAGAGATGCGATCGATCGCATCTCTACTTTTTTTTATGGGTAATATCAAATCCGTTGAGATCGGAATTATTCATCTCTCTCTTCTCTTCCTCTGTACCCTCTGCGCTCTCTGCGGTTTAATTATTCCAAAACAACATAAGTCAATATGCAAGTTAGCGATCACGCTAACCTTCAACACTCTGACTTTTAACCCAGGCGCAAAACTGGGGTTTTATTTTGCCCAACAGAGTACAACGCGATCGCGCTTCAAAGCCCTAACAAACCCCCGGCGCAAAACTGGGGTTGATTTTATCCGGGTTGCGCGATCGCGCAAAATTTACACCCGACGCTTTTGGGCTTCAAAAGCCATAAAAACCTTACTGGGTAAGGTTTTTACGTTGTTTGAGGGTATCAATCTAGCGTGTTATAATAAATTATCAATAGTGCGATTTTGTAGGATATGTGGTGGGGGACACCCCGCCAGCGACTCTCTCTCAATAGTGTGAAAATCGAGGTTAAGTCTATGTCTTCTCAAAATAATGAGACCAATCCTATTTCTTTAATAATAATTGCGCTCCGCGTAATTGTTGTTTTGCCGATAGGTTTTTTTTATCTGTGGATTAGATTGTTAATATGGGCTTGTCTTGTGCAACTTAAGCTATTTTTATTTATAAGTATTATTGGTATTCCCATTTCAATAATGATTTATGAATGGCAAGAGAATACTTTAAACCCTGTGTTAGATAAAATTTTTCATTCGCTCCTTCGGATGCTAGGTATGCCACAGACTTTATTGGGCGAATAATAAAAAAACTTCATAAAATAGTAAAAAGCCGATTCAGTAAGGTTTTCAGACACAAGACAAACACGATCGCGCTTCAACACCCTAACAAAGTCGGCTCAAAACTGGGGGTTTCATTTTGTCTGGATACAACGCGCAACCCGTCAGAACCAACAAAACCTCCTTAAGTCAGTGTTACTTTACGGGTTTTCCTTTCCATTCAACTAATTTCCTTGACAAGTAGGGAGAAAAAAGGGGAAGTGTGGAGTACCAAAACAGTACCTCCGTTTCCGTCCGAACACACGATCGCCACCGAAATCGCCTACTTTATGGGGAAGAAAATTTCTGTAAATAATTCTACACTGAGAACGTTAATTAATGAATTGGGTACGGAGTGTCAAAATGTGATGACTGTAATCCATCGGCTTCAGTTACCTAATTTGAGCGATCGACAAAAAGCTGAAATTCTAGCAGAGTTCCTGAGTGCTGCAATCCATCTCAACGTTCACTGCGGAGAGGACTTTCAGACGCTAGTTGCTGAGGAAATGACAAAATTGTCGGATGAGGATGAAGAGGATTAAGGAGACTCGGGCGATCGCACATCAGGAAAAAGCCCTCCAGTCAACTCACAGAAAGGCTAAAAATCCTAATAAATAAGGAATAAAGTCCTTACTACAAACTTGTGAACCGGGACTTTTGCACTGTTGTTTAATATTTCAGTTTAGCTGCGTACTCACAATAATTTTTTGTACGCGATCGCCCTTAGTTTCCAAAATCAAATTAGAAGCCTTTTGGTCATTGCTGTAAGTCAACCGAGTCACTCCACCCTGCACTGATTGCGACCCGTAACCGTAAGTTTTAACGACTTTTTGGCTGTTATCTCCTAGCTTCACACCATCAATTGTCAGAAACTTGGGATTGGTAGTAGAAACTAAATAAACTTTGCCCTCCCATGCTGCTACCGTCAATCCTGAGTAGGTTAGCGTGCGAATCTTGCCACCGATGCCATGCCCAGCAGGTTTAGTTTCGTCGCGCTGCGGTTTTCCCAACTTACGTTTTGCCTCTTCTACAGGCATCCCCAACCGAACGCCGCCAACCCCTAGGCGCGAATAGTTCAGCGCCGCCGGCTTTTGTGTCGCACTGAGCATTCTTTCTAGAGTCGCAACAGTTTGATTCATAGCAGGAACAGGACGAACTAAAGCAGCAAATCCTAAGCTCGAAATGGCGAGATTCATCATGATGCCAGCGACGGCAGTGGTCACAAACATTTTTACCATTTTTTTTATAGCTTTATTTGGCAATTTATTCGCGCGATCGCCCGCTATATCCGGATTGATACTAATAGGACTTATACAAACACTCCTGGACGCACGGCGATGCTCTGAAACCGAATTTTTTTACCAAAACTACAAAAAGAAACCCGGTTTTTACCATAAATCTTAGGTTTAACAGTGAGGTATTCAGCCAGAAACTGGGTTTCTAGCGCAACCTAGGTAAGTCCTGACTAATATTTTTTAAGGGCGTTGCACAATTGGGGGATGATTCAAGAGGGCAGGGGCACGGTCTTGTGTTTTAGGTAGTAAATAACCAGGCGAAGGGAAATTTCTAACATGGATAAAGATTTTGAATAACATAAAGTTTTTCGCGCTAGGCGAGCTATCCGGATGCCTCAGCCGAGTATTTTCTCCTTCACGCGCGTGTCATATAGGTTTTGCTGACTATATGATCACCCTGATTAATAAATTGCGGATAAACTACATAGCCATCGGTCACATAAAAGAAACATTCCCATCCCCGAATAATCTTCCATAACGGTTTAAATGTTTCTGAAGACCGCTCCCCTAAAACAAAGGCTAAAATCCCCGGAAAGCTTTTGTTTACAACATTCCAGACCCAGATTTTGTTTTTTTTTACCGACGTAAGTTTGCAACTCATCAATTTGAGCAACTTCGGGAATGTCTTGGTAATCGGGTTCGGGTGGTAAGTTATTTCCCGCAGCTCTTACCCAATTTATCAGGGTGTTATGACACACTCCAGTCAGACGTTCTATGCGTCTAAATCCATTTCCTTCAACATACAACTGTAAGCATTGTCGTTTGACTTCTTCTGAATAGCCTCTGCTGGAGTAAATTTCTATAAATTGCCGACCGCAGCCCTTGCAAATATGGTTCTGTTTTCCTCTTTTCAAGCCATTTTTCTTTATATTGGTGGACTGACATTCAGGACAAATCATATTTTAACTTGATACACATTCCCTGTATATCATACCATATATGTGCAACGCCTTTTTAAGCTTTGAAAACCGCCAATTTCGGGCGAACCGAATTTGCTCCCGCACAAGCTTGCGTCCGCCTGCGACGACGGAAAGAAAGAATAAAGGAGGTAAATCAACGGAAATTGCTGTGATATCCTAACAAAAGCCATATCTGCATAAAATAAGTAATTTAGATGACCGCAACAGATTCTACTAAGCACCAAAAATCCAAGGCCCTCAAACCGGGTAGCCGCCGCCCTGCTAAAGAACTTTGCAGCGAGTGCGGTTTGTGCGATACATATTACATCCATTATGTCAAGGAATCTTGTGCTTTCTTAACACAGCACATCGCGGAATTAGAAGAAGAGATTCACGGGCGATCGCGCAATCTCGACAATCCCGACGATTGGTATTTCGGAGTCAGTCAAAACATGATGGCGGCTCGGAAAAAAGAGCCGATCGAGGGCGCTCAGTGGACGGGAATCGTCAGCACAATTGCCATTGAAATGCTCGAAAAAGGAATTGTAGAAGGCGTTGTTTGCGTCCAAAATACTAAAGAAGACCGCTTTCAGCCGAGGCCGATTATTGCTAGAAATCGCGAAGAGATTTTGGCAGCAAAAGTCAACAAACCAACTCTCTCTCCCAATCTTTCGGTATTAGAACAAATCGAACAATCTGGGATGAAGCGACTGTTAGTAATTGGCGTCGGCTGTCAAATTCAAGCCTTGCGAACAGTCGAGAAAAAACTCGGTTTAGAAAAGCTCTACGTTTTGGGAACTCCCTGTGTCGATAATGTCAGCCGTGCGGGCTTGCAGAAATTCCTAGACACGACTAGCCGCTCTCCTGAAACGGTGGTTTCTTACGAGTTTATGCAAGACTTTAACGTTCACTTCAAACACGAAGATGGTTCGGAAGAAAAAGTGCCGTTTTTTGGATTGAATACTAAGGAATTGAAAGATGTTTTTGCTCCTTCTTGTTTGAGCTGTTTTGATTATGTGAATTCTTTAGCAGATTTAGTTGTGGGCTACATGGGCGCACCTTTTGGCTGGCAGTGGATTGTAGTGCGAAATGACACGGGGCAAGAGATGTTAGATTTGGTAACGGATCAGCTTAACACTCAGCCCGTAATGTCTAAGGGAAACAGAAAAGAAGCGGTTCAGCAAAGCATTCCGGCTTATGAAAAAGGAGTGACTTTGCCGATGTGGGCGGCGAAGTTAATGGGAGTTTTTATTGAGAGAATTGGGCCGAAGGGCTTGGAATATGCTCGGTTTTCGATTGATTCTCATTTCACTCGCAATTATCTGTACGTGAAGCGCAATTACCCGGAGAAATTAGAGGCTCATGTGCCGGAATATGCTAAGCGGATTGTGGGGCAGTATAAGTTACCCGATGTGTAAACTTGTAGGGTGCGTCAGTCAAAAGTTGTTGGATTATTGAAAAAATAACGCTAACTGACGCACCCTACTACTGAAGCATAGCAAAAGATAAAAAATAAATGCTATTGGGAAAAATAGAATTATGGAATCGCAGAACGTTAACTAGACTGGCTATCCTTAGTACGATCTTAATTAGTCTAATTACTGGGACATGGTTGAGTATGATTGCAATGCCAGGGAAAAGCTACAGCGGGAAAGTTCCCCCTTTAACAGCACAGGAAATCTCGCTCCGAGATGCTTTACAGCGCGATGTGGAAAAGCTCTCTGGTGAAATCGGAGAGCGCAACTTTATACAATATCAAAAACTTGGAGAAGCTGCTGACTTTCTCGAAGCATCTTTTCAAGCTGCTGGCTATAAAGTTGAACGACAAGGATATAAAATTGATGATAATTTTTATTATAACATAGAAGTGGAGATTCCCGGGGGAAAAAAGGCAGATGAAATTGTTGTAATTGGGGCACATTATGATTCTGTGGTGGGGAGTCCAGGGGCAAATGATAACGCAACTGGGGCGGCGGGAGTGCTGGCTTTAGCGAGAATGTTTGCAGGTAAAAAGCCTGAAAAGACTGTGCGTTTTGTTGAGTTTGTGAATGAGGAACCGCCTTTTTTCTGGACTGCTGATATGGGGAGTTTGGTTTATGCCAAAAGATGCAGAGAGCGTAATGAAAAAATTGTTTCGATGCTCAGTTTAGAAACAATTGGTTATTACTCAGATGCCAAAAACAGCCAGAAATATCCAGCACCATTAAACCTTTTTTATCCTACGTCTGGAAATTTTATCGGATTTATTGGCAATACATCCTCAAGTAAACTGGTTAGAGAGGCGATCGCATCTTTCCGCCGCCATGCTGAATTTCCCTCGGAAGGTGCAGCAATTCCGGGTGGCATTCCTGGTGTTGGTTGGTCTGATCAATGGTCTTTTTGGCAACATGGTTATCCAGGGCTGATGGTGACAGATACTGCTCCCTATCGCTATCCTTACTATCACACGGCGCAAGATACACCCGATAAGGTTGACTGGGAACGGACGGCGAAGGTGATAGCTGGATTGGAGAAAGTTGTGGCAGATTTGGTGGGAGTTGATATTAATTAGTTGCGTAGGGTGCCCAGCGGGGAAATATCCTTGCTCGGCATAGAATATCAGGCAAAATGACGCACCTATAAATTAGTATAAGTTGCCTGAGTGAGGTGATTCAGAGAGTTTGTAATAGATGTTTGGCAGGGACACGGTAAGGCAGTGTGTTTGTTTTATACAGTTGGGAAAATTAGACGTAAAAGATTATGACACTTATAGTTGCACAGAAATACATGAATTTACCAAAGTCGATCGCACTTACTGGTTGTGCGATCGTCCTAGCATCATGTGGAAATAGACTTTCCGAGTTAATTTCCAATTCGCAACCGGGAAACAATAGACCTTCCGCGTTAGTCTCTGAAACGCCACCGAAAAAAACTGGACGAACATTTGCCGATTGGTGTCGCCAAAAAGCTGATTTGAGTCCTGAAGCTAAACATACTGTTGAGGTGCTGTTGCAGCTAGCAGGGACTACTGAGTGCGAGGCGGCTAATCAGACACTTTCGAGTCTCCGGGCACTTGTCCTCCGCGATCAAATCAGTGACATCAAACCGCTAGAATCCTTGACTAACCTGACGGAGCTCTACCTCGACTACAATCAAATCAGCGACATCAAACCGCTAGAATCCTTGACTAACCTGAATTCGCTCTACCTCAGCAACAATCAAATCAGCGATATCAAACCGCTAGAATCCTTGACTAACCTGAATTCGCTCAACCTCAGCGACAATAAAATCAGCGACATCAAACCGCTAGAATCCTTGACTAACCTGACACAGCTCTACCTCGAAAACAATAAAATCAGCGACATCAAACCGCTAGAATCCTTGACTAACCTGACTAATATCGGGCTCAACAACAATAAAATCAGCGACATCAAACCGCTAGAATCCTTGACTAAACTGAGTGAGATCGGGCTCAACAACAATAAAATCAGCGACATCAAACCGCTAGAATCCTTGACTAAACTGACTAAGCTCTACCTCGAAAACAATAAAATCAGCGACATCAAACCGCTAGAATCCTTGACTAACCTGTATGTGCTCTCCCTCGAAAACAATAAAATCAGCGATATCAAACCGTTAGAATCCTTGACTAACCTAAGTGTACTCTACCTCGAAAACAATAAAATCAGCGATATCAAACCGTTAGAATCCTTGACTTACCTAAGTGAACTCGTCCTCGAAAACAATAAAATCAGCGACATCAAACCGCTAGAATCCTTGACTAACCTAAGGGTACTCGTCCTCAGAAACAATAAAATCAGCGATACCAAACCGCTAGAATCTTTGACTAACCTAACTTCGCTCGTCCTCACTGGAAATCTAATCGCTCCCAAAACTTGCCCTCTCAAACCAGAGTCTATCTGTAATTGGGAACCCTGAAATTAAATGCTCAAACTTTACTGTTGGGGAAATTAGAGGTACAAGATTATGACACTCATAGTTGCACAGAAACACATGAAGTTACCAAAGCCGATCGCACTTGCTTGTTGTGTGCTTCTAGCATTATCTGGAAATGGAGTGTCGGTGAAAGCAGCAGAAACGCGATCGGGAAACAGTGGACGAACATTTGCCGATTGGTGTCGCCAAAAAGCTGATTTGAGTCCTGAAGCTAAACATACTGTTGAGGTGCTTTTGGAGAAAGCAGGGACTACGGAGTGCGATGCGGCCAATCGCCAACTTTCTAGTCTCACAACACTCAGTCTCAGCCTCAATCGAATCAACGACATCAAACCGGTGGCATCCTTGACTAACCTGAGTGAGCTCGTCCTCATTGAAAATCAAGTCAGCGACATCAAACCGCTAGCATCTTTGACTAACCTGACACGGCTCATCCTCATGGACAATCAAGTCAGCGACATCAAACCGCTAGCATCTTTGACTAACCTGAATTGGCTCGACCTCGACAAAAATGAAATTAGCGATATCAAACCCCTAGCATCCTTGACTAACCTGAACCGGCTCGTCCTCAGCAACAATCAAATCAGGGACATCAAACCGTTAGCATCCTTGACTAACCTGAACCGGCTCGATCTCGACAACAATCAAATCAGCGACATCAAATCGCTAGCATCCTTGACTAACCTACATTGGCTCGATCTCGACAACAATCAAATCAGAGACATCAAACCGCTAGCATCGACTAACCTGACTTCGCTCGCTCTCAGGGACAATCAAATTAGCGACATCAAACCACTAGAATCCATGACTAACCTGATGGAGCTTTCCCTCGACAACAATCAAATCCGCGACATCACACTCTTAAACTCGTTGACTAACCTAATTTGGTTCAGCCTCAGCGGAAATCCGATCGCTCCCAAAACTTGCCCTCTCAAACCAGAGTCTATCTGTAAGTGGCAACCACAAACTCAACCATAAAACTTTAAAGTGACGCCCGATCGCACTTAAATATTTGAGTTACGAAGGATAAATTTGCTATTCATCAGAAAAACCCGATCGCCCTTATTGACTAAAAGCGATCGCACACCAACATCCTCCTACAAATCAGCAGCGTGCTGCTTCAATTCATCCAAAGAAACGTATTCCAAAGTCAAGGCGTGAGTCGCAGCCAAAACCACAGGCGGCGCAACTCCTGCATCCATTGCTTCCTTCCACCGAGACGCGCACAAACACCAGCAATCCCCAGGCTTCAAACCGGGGAAATTAAATTCGGGAACCGGAGTGCTCAAATCATTTCCGTTCGATTTAGTGAATTGCAAAAACTCTTCTGTCAGTTGAGCACAAACAGTGTGAGCCCCAAAGTCGCCACCACCTGTATTGCATTTGCCGTCTCGATAATAGCCCGTCATCGGCGACGTGCAGCAAGTCTCTAACTTTCCGCCCACCACATTTGTAGCTTCCGTCACCATCGCAACTCCTCCGTAAAACTCTTCGATCTAATTTTACACAAATCGTTGTTTATATATTTTTTTCCATGGCAAAGTTGATGAGTTTTTGTCCTCTGCGTTCTACTTCTTGTTTTCTAACCACACTAAATCCGTGGCTTTCAAAAAAAGGTCGAGCTGTAATGCTGGCTTCGGTAAATAACTTGTTAATTCCTAAGTCTTTGGCTTTTGACTCAATTTGTTTTAAAATTAGCCTGCCAACTCCTTGCCTTTGAAAATCTTGATGACAGTAAAAGCGATCGATATGGCCGCTTGCTTCTAATTCCCCAAAACCTGCAATTTGATCGCCCTCTTCTGCTATGAAAGTAAATTTACTGCTTAAACTTTTAGTCCAACTTTCGATATCCATATCTGCTGGTGCCCAAGCATCTACTTGTGCTTGTGTGTAATCGCGGATGTTTACTTCGTGTACGGTGTCGTAAAACAGTTTTACAATTTGTTGGGTATCACCGATTTCGTAGGTTCGTACTCTCATAAATAGTCTCACTGCGATCGCTTCTTTAATATTAATTTGGGATTTTTAACCGCTTCGGAACGCGGATGGATGTTGGCTTTTACCATTTTGTCTCATTTCTTGCAGCGCGATCGACCCAAAATTTCTCGCCCACCCCTTGACAAACTTTATTACTCTATGTTATTGAAGCAGAATCAAACCTCACTCGAACTAACACTACATCAATCCAGCAGCTTAACGAATAAGGATGGAAACTTATGACAGAAATTGGGCCCGATCCAAACCGACCTTATCCGATGGCCGATCAGCGGCGCGTATGCTTCATCAAAAACTTTATTAAATCCCCCAACATTATCGTCGGCGATTACTCATATTACGACGATCCAATAGATCCAGAAAATTTTGAAAAAAATGTACTTTATAACTACGGAAACGACAAATTAATTATTGGTAAATTTTGTGCGATCGCCACCAACGTCAAATTCATTATGAACGGTGCAAATCACAAACTAGACGGGATTTCAACTTATCCTTTTCCTGTTTTTGGGAATGGTTGGGAAACAGCCATGAATTTATTAATGGAACTGCCAAGTAAAGGCGATACCGTCATTGGCAATGATGTTTGGATCGGCTATGAATCCCTGATTATGCCTGGAGTCAAAATCGGCGACGGTGCAGTCATTGCAGCCAAATCCGTTGTAGTAAAAGACATTCCCGCTTACACCGTTGTTGGTGGAAATCCCGCACATCCAATCAAACAGCGTTTTAGCGATGCTGAAGTTGCACAACTCTTAGAAATTCGGTGGTGGGATTGGGAAATCGACAAGATTTCGCGCAATGTCAGCATAATTATGCAAGGCGATATTCAAGCACTCAAAAATGCGGAGTAAACTCGCACATACAGCGATATTAATTTTAACTCCGCTCCTGTGTTCCGGTTCCGGCGCGATCGAAGGCGAGCCAACTCCCAGCAGCCGATCCCGGATACATCTTCTAATCTGCGTTCATCAGCGTCAATCTGCCTGCATCTGCGGTCAAAAAATCCCCAAAAATCACCCTGCAAACCCAGGGAGCCCCCATACCGCACCGCCCCTACAACTTACTTAGCCGGGCCCACAGCCTCGATCGCATCCTCAAGAGCGATCGATACATGAGTCCAATGAGTTCCCCCCTGACAAAAAGCCACGTAAGGTTCCCGCAGAGGCCCGTCAGCCGAAAACTCCGACGTACTCCCATCAATAAAAGTACCCCCAGCCATCACTAACTGACTTTCATACCCGTGCATCGGAGCCGGCACCGGATCTAAATAGGAACCGACGGGGGAATTTTGCTGAACCGCCCTACAAAAAGCAACTAATTTATCAGCAGAACCGAATTCGATCGCCTGAATCACATCTCGTCTTCTAGCCAAAGGCATAGGATTCACGCGATAACCCAACTTATAAAAAACATAAGCCGTCAAATGATTTCCCTTCATCGCCTCCCCCACACAACCGGGAGCCATAAACAAACCCTGAAACAGCAGCCGATTCAAATCAAAAGTTGCGCCGCCGCTGCTGCCAATTCCTGGCGCCGTCAAGCGACAAGTTGCCGCCTCCACCAAATCAGCCCTCCCGGCTACGTAACCGCCCGCAGGGACGATCGTACCCCCCGGATTTTTGATCAAAGAACCAGCCATCAGATCCGCACCCACAGCAGTAGGTTCGCAATTTTCGACAAACTCCCCGTAACAATTATCAACAAAGCAAATTGTGTTAGGATTCTGATGTTTGACTACAGCGACGATTTTTTCAATCTCAGAAATAGACAAACTCGACCGCCAAGAATAGCCGCAAGAGCGCTGGATAAAAACCAGGCGAGTCTTTGCTGAAATAGTAGAGCTCAATGCCTGCCAATCCAAACTTCCTTCGCGAGTTAGAGGCAACTCACGGTAACTAATGCCAAACTCAAGCAGTGAACCTTGACCTTGCCCCCGCAAGCCGATCACTTCTTCTAAAGTATCGTAGGGAGAACCAGCCACTGCCAACATTTCGTCACCAGGACGCAGGATGCCAAAAAGAGCACAGGCGATCGCGTGAGTACCCGAAACAAACTGTACCCGGACAGCCGCGGCCTGGGCCCCTACCACTTCGGCAAACACCCCGTCCAAAGTCTCCCGACCCAAATCATCGTGGCCGTAACCCGTAACCCCTGCAAAATGGTGGACTCCAACCCGGTGGCTGCGAAAAGCTTTTAAGACTCGTTGAAGATTTTGCTTGACTGTAGTGTCAATACCAGAAAAAATCTGAAAGAGTGCCTGTTCTGCTTCCTGTAGCCGTGAAACGCTATTCATCTATACCTCGCTCACCCTTTGCGTGCGCGCTGTTCATTATGGCGTAGATGCGGCCCCTAGTTTGTAAACATAATATATTCATGACGATTGCAACTTCCAAAAAAACTTCTCCTGATTGGCCTGTCATAGGCTTTATGGCCTTTCTGCACATCGGTGCTTTATTTGCTTTGCTGCCGGGTAATTTTAGCTGGTCTGCTGTCGGGCTAGCAGTATTCCTGCATTGGGTAACAGGTGGTTTAGGAATTACTCTCGGATATCACCGCCTAGTCACCCACCGCAGTTTTCAAACACCGAAATGGCTAGAGTATTTTCTAGTTATTTGCGGTACTCTTTCCTGTGAAGGTGGCCCGATCGACTGGGTAGGAATGCACCGGTTACACCACATACATTCCGACACCGAAACCGATCCGCACGATTCCAATCAAGGCTTCTGGTGGAGCCACATGGGCTGGATGCTGTCGGATCTCCCCATCAGAGTGGAAATCCCCCGCTTTACTAAAGACATCGGCGACGACCCAGTATACAAGTTTCTCCAAGCATATTTTATCCCCATCCAAGTCGTCTTCGGTGTGTTGCTTTATTTATTAGGCGGCTGGTCTTTCGTGGTTTGGGGCGTGTTTATGCGGATCGTGGTGGTGTTCCACTGCACTTGGCTGGTTAACAGCGCTACCCACAAATTTGGCTACCGCACCTACGAGTCGGGCGATGGATCGACGAACTGCTGGTGGGTTGCCCTGCTCACATACGGCGAAGGCTGGCACAATAACCACCACGCCTTTCAATACTCGGCTCGCCACGGTCTTCAATGGTGGGAAATCGACTTCACCTGGATGACAATTCAACTGCTGCAAGCACTTGGTTTGGCAACCAAAGTGAAATTAGCCGAAAAATAGCGATCGGCAATTAGTCATTGGTTGTCGGTCATCAGGTCTGGACTAATGGCTCGTGACCAATGCCTAATCGTGTTTTTGCGATCGGTAGAGGTTGGGTTGAAGTAAGCTCGCATCTTCTAGTGCGATCGACCCAACCAAAACCAGAATCAGTTATAATAGAGTTGGGAACAAAAAATTTTGTTTGGCAGCCAAAATTTTTATTTTCAAAATACAACGGTAAATCTTTTTCAATCCTAATCCAAAATCTATCATTGATTCTTTATTAGTTTGGGCAAGAGTGCAGCAAAAAAGTTCACTGTTCAATCCAAACTATTATGCGTGAATTCAGCTCGGCATCTCATCAGAAATCAAAAAGAGAATGACAATTGCAACGCAAGAAAAACTCCAATACAATTGGAAGCACGTTATTAGTTTAGCAGGACTTCATATCGGCGCTTTGTTCGCACTGCTACCCAGTAACTTCAATTGGACAGCAGTTGGTTTAACAGTATTCATGCACTGGATAACCGGCGGTTTGGGAATAACTCTCGGATGGCATCGAATGCTCACCCACCGCAGTTTTCAGACACCAAAATTCGTAGAATACTTTCTAGCATTTTGCGGAGCCCTTGCCTGTCAAGGAGGAATAATTGATTGGGTTGGGCTGCACCGATTGCACCACACCAACTCTGACCAAAATGCGCTCGACCCTCACAATGCCCAAAAGGGTTTTTGGTGGAGTCACCTCGGCTGGATGCTATATAAAGGTCCAGCTCACGCTGAAATTTCTCGCTGCACAAAAGACATTTCGAGCGACCCCTTTTACCAGTTTTTGCAAAACTACTTTCTCCCCATTCAAATCGCATTTGGCGTGTTGCTTTACTTAGCAGCAGGCTGGCCTTTTGTAGTTTGGGTAATTTTTGTCCGCTTAGTTGCGGTATATCACTGCACTTGGTTTGTTAACAGCGCCACTCACAAATTTGGCTACCGCACTTACGAAACCGAAGATAGTTCTACTAACTGTTGGTGGGTTGCGGTTTTGACTTACGGCGAAGGCTGGCACAACAACCACCACGCTTTTCAATACTCTGCGCGTCACGGTATGAAATGGTGGGAAATTGACTTCACTTGGATGACAATTCAAGTCATGGAAGCATTAGGTTTGGCTACTAAGGTGAAATTACCAGCAGCAAAATAGCAGCAATTCAGTCCTAGACGCAGAACCTCTGTAGGGTTTCAACTGCGTACATTACCGCCTCAGAAACCCGGTTTCTCAAAGAAACCGGGTTTTTTGGTGAGTAATAACCAATGACCAATGACCAATGACTAATGAGTCCGTTTTTGCTCGCCCCGGCCGCGCAAATATTCCGCTAAAAATGCCAATCCTCCCGAACCTACTATCAACAGCACGCTGAGAGCATTAATATCAGGTTTCACCCCAGTCCGAATCCGGCTAAAAATTTCCATCGGCAGAGTTGTAGTCCCGCTACCTGCGGTAAAACTCGCAATCAAAAAATCGTCCATGCTGAGAACAAAAGACAGCAGACAACCGGAAACAATTCCGGGTATTAATTGAGGGAGCAAAACCTGAATAAAAGCTTCAACAGGCGTTGCACCCAAATCCAAGGCAGCCTCTTCTAAATACGGGTTTAAATCGGCCAATCTAGTAGAAACAGCTAGGGCGATGTAAGCCAGACAAAACACAATGTGAGCGGCGACAATTGTCCACAAACTCAGAGGAATAGCCAGCGCCGCTAAAAATACCAGAGTAGCAACTGCGGTCGCAATATCTGGAATAATAATCGGCAAGTAGGAGACTCCCTGATATAAACTCTTGCCAGGAAAGCGATAGCGCGCTAAACCAACGGCCATCAAAGTGCCAAGTACAGCCGAGATTGCAACTGCACAAACAGCCACTGTTAAACTGTTTCTCAGGGCCACTAAAATCCGCGTATCGCTAAATAATTTAACGTACCAATCTAAAGTAAATCCTTCCCAGCCGGCGCTAAAACGCGATTTGTTAAAGCTGTAAAATGTGAGTACCAGGATGGGCAGGTACATATAAAAAAACATCAAAACGGCAAATATTACCTGCCAAGAAACCTTAAATTTAGGTTTTAAGTACATATCGGCTTGTATTTCCTCCTGTGGATGGTCGGCGGTATTTTCCATTTCTCGGTAATCGGTAATTGGTAATCGGTAATTGGTAATAGGTTAGGATTGTTTTCTTCCTTCTTGCTTCTTCCTTCTTCCTTCTTCCTTTAACATCCTAAATTGCATTACGATCGCCATATTTGAGCAAAAGGGCAATTCCGATACTCACTGCAAAGATTAATACCATACTCAGAGCCGAACCCAGCCCCCAATTTTGAGTCGCCCCCAAAAACTGATTGTAAATCAAACGAGCCGCCGTCATACTCGAAGCTCCACCGAGCAACTCCGGATCGACAAAATCGCCCAAACTGCTAATAAATACTAGCAAAGAACCCGCAGCAATTCCCGGCATAGTCTGAGGTACTGTCACTTTCCAGAAAGTTTCCACTGGATTCGCACCCAAATCCTGAGATGCTTCTAGCAACCTGCGGTCTAACTTTTCCAAAGATGCGTAGAGAATTGTCACGATATAAGGCAAATAACTGTAAGCCATGCCGATTAGAACTGCGGAACTTTGATTGAGCAATTCTAGAGGAGGGATGCCCAAAAGTCCCAGGAGCGAGTTGAGAACACCCGTAGGACGCAAAATTGTAATCCAAGCATACGATCGCAACAGCGAAGAAGTCCACAGCGGCAACACAAAGCCTAACAAAGTTAAATTCCGCCACTTTTTCGAGACATTGAGGGCGATCCAGTAAGCGACGGGAAATCCCAGCAGCAAACACAGAATAGTAGTCCCCGTTGCGAAAAAGAGAGATCGACCCATTACCTGTAAATTCAGCGGCTCAAACACTCTCAGGTAATTGCCGATTCCCGAAGGATTCACCAAATCTCCCGGCTTAATATTCGGCACCAAACTAAGCTGAAAAATCACCAAAGTTGGTATGACTAATAATAAAAGCAGCAACAAGCCAGAAGGGCCGAGCAATGCCAGTGGCCCAGCCCAAGCAGACCACGGGGAAACAGTTTCAGCCTTCAAAGGAGAATTGGGAGGAATAGGAGGGGGAGTTCTAGTTGAAACAGCCATAGATCAATTTTTTTGAGTTTTTAACCGCTGATGAACGCGGGTTAACGCGGATATAATACGGATAGAGTGGGCGCTCTGCTTTAGGGGGGCAGGTTGATGTATATATTGGGTAAGAATCAGAGATTTCCTGTAAAACCCGCCCTAGGTTTGATGATTAGCCGCTGGTTAATTGAGTCCAATAGCGATCGTACACTTCCATAAATTTGCCTACCGGAGCCACACCTTCGCACTTTTTCAAAAGATCTTCCGAAGGGAAAAGAATGTCGTTTTCGCGCACTTCCGGCGGCAACAAACTAAAAGCATCTTCCGAAGGAGTTGAAAAACTGAGCCGCTCTACTAAAGAAGCAGCGACATCGGGTTGCAGCATAAAGTTAATCCATTTATAAGCTGCTTCGGGATTGGGAGAACCTTTAGGAATTACTAAAGTGTCAGTCCACAGAGAAGAACCGCTTTTGGGGACGACATACTTCAATTTATCGTTATCTGAAATTACTTCATTAGCATCAGAAGAATAACACATAGCTACCTTCAAATCCCCCGTCAGCATTTGAGGCCGCCAAGCATCAGTAGTAAAAGATGCGATCGCCGGTTTGAGTTCCACCAACTTTTCGTAAGCTTGTTTCACTTGCTCTTGGTTCGTAGAATTCAGAGAATAGCCCAGCATCCGCAACGCAGCGCCCATGACTTCTCGAACATCACTCGCCAGCGTCATTCGCCTTGCTAACTCCTGTTTGTGCTGCCACAAATAGTCCCAATCTTCAGGAGCTTCTTTGAGTTGTTCGGTGTTGTAAATCAAGCCTGTGGTTCCCCAACTCAAAGGCACGCTGTAGCGGTTTCCTGGGTCATAGACAGGGTTTTGGAACTGCTTTCTGAGCCGATCGAGTCCGCCCAAACTCGAATGGTCTAATGGGCTCAACAGCCCGAGTTCCGTCATTTGAACCACCATGTAATCAGATGGGTAAATGATGCTGTAGGCGCGGGCGCCACCTGCTTGAACTCTCGCCAGCATCTCTTCGTTGGAGCTAAACACGTCGGCCACTACGCGAATGCCGGTTTTTTCGGCAAAGCGATCGAGCAAAGCGTCATCGGTATAGCCTGCCCAAGTATAGATGAAAAGTTGGTCGGCAGAACCTTTGACGGCAGGAGCAGATTGTACGTCTGCAAGTCGCCAGCCGCAACTCGAAACAGCTAACCCGGAAATTGTCGCCGCCGAATTTTTTAGGAACTGACGGCGTGTAGAATTAGCCGGAAAAATCCTGGAAATTGGTAAGTTAGTCGGAGGCACAGTTAGATTTTAGATTTTAGATTTTAGATTTTAGATTGGGGAATTGGGGATTGGGAAATTCGATTTTAGATTTTAGATTTTAGATTGGGCAATTAGGGATTGGGAAATTAGATTAAATCGGTTAAATCCCGTACACTGCTCGTTACCGAACTTCCCTGCAACATCCATCCGTTAAATCGGTTAAATCCCGTACACTGTTCGTTGCCGAACTTCCCGACCTCCGTGACATCCGTTAAATCTCGATCGCGTGTTCGTTGCCGAACTTCCTTCGTAATTATGCTCGATCGGTCAAAGCGAGACAATCAGTAGTTCCCCAATAAGCGTAAATCGGCGTGTGCGGATCTGGGAAAGAACCGCCGGTATTTGGCTGGCGTACAGTAATTTTATCGCCCGACGCCAACTCAACCACGTAATGAACGTGCGTGCCCATGTACATAGTATTTTTGAGCCGCCCTTCAAAACAGTTGACCGACACTTCCGGCTCGTAGAGATTCAAATATACTTTTTCCGGCCGAACGCTGACCACAACAGAGTCGCCTGTGACACCACTCCACATATCCGACTGCTGAACGACTATTTTCAGATTGGCTGATGTGCGAACTGTGATAGTCGATCGGTCGATCGACTCCACCGTACCAGAAAACAAATTCGTATCCCCAATAAAATCCGCCACAAAAGCCGTCTGCGGACACTCATAAATTTCTTCAGGAGAGCCAATTTGCTCGATCCTCCCCTCGTGCATCACCGCAATCCGGTCAGACAGACTCATCGCCTCTTCTTGGTCGTGAGTCACCATCACAAAAGTCAAACCCAATTCTTGATGCAAATTCGACAGTTCCAACTGCATCTGCTTCCGCAACTTTAAATCCAGAGCACCCAGAGGTTCGTCCAGCAGCAAAACCGCCGGTCGATTTACCAGAGCTCTCGCCAAAGCCACCCGCTGCTGCTGGCCACCTGACATTTGACCGGGAAACCTGTTGGCGAAAGATTCCATTTTCACCAATTGCAAAACTTCCCGTACCCGTTCTTCAATTTCTGCTTTCCCCAGCTTTTTTATCCGCAATCCAAAAGCGATATTGTCCCAGACATTCATGTGTCCGAACAAAGCATAGCTTTGAAACACAGTATTTACCGGACGGCGGTAAGCTGGAGTGTTGGTCATCGACTGGCCCCGAATCATCAATTCGCCCGCCGAGGGAGTCTCGAACCCAGCGATTAACCGCAGGGTCGTAGTCTTGCCGCAGCCGCTAGGCCCGAGGATGCTAAAAAATTCTCCTTGGCGGATGTTGAGGTCAACTCCGCGGACTGCGGTTTCGCCGTTAAATACCTTAAAGACCTTGCGGAGTTCAACGTCAAGCGCTGTATCCGTTGCTGTCGTACCTTGGTTGAGTGCTGTCTGAAACATATTCGCCCTTTCCTGGGGGTAATGCACGCCACTTAAATACAGTTTAAGTTTAGACTTTTCTGTATTTTAGGTGAGGAATGTTGGATGTAACAGGTTTTGGGATTGGTTCTTTAAATTCTATCCCAGAGTGCACCATTGTCAGCCACAGGCAAGATGGCTGTTCCACAAGAAAATTCACTCTTTGTGGAACAGCCATCTTGCCTGTTCATAAAAGGCTTATTGAGAATGGTGCAACATCTCAGATCGAACGGCCATCTATTTATTCTCAGGACTTGGCGTGGGAGATGGTTTTTGCGGTTGGTCTGTTTTGGGTTCTTCTGCTTTTTTCCACTCTGACAAAGGTCGCTGGACGGCATTTTTAAAGTCAAAAGGCACTAGCAGCACGGACAAATTTTGGGCGGAATTTTGAGGGGGCGCTTCCGGCGGATTGGCTTGAGCGTACAAGAAGCGGCCGCTAAAGTCTGTTTTGCCTAAAACTAGGCGGTGAGTTTCCTGGTTGTCCAGCTTTACTGTGACTGTAGCTTGGGGTTGGTCGAGACCGAATTCTGGCAGTTGAGCAGCAGTAATATTAATCGTGCGATCGCTCTTTCCTGTTGCCAGCCTGTCTAGCAAAAAATCCACCGATGCCTGACTTGCGTGTGCTTGCACTGGCAATTTCATTTCCCAGCTAGACTTGCCTCCTTTTGTAGCATAAACTCGTTCAAAAGTCAATATTTTTTCGGGAGTTTTGACTGTAAAGAATTGTATGCGATCGGAGTTAAAAGCAAAAATTTTCTGTTTTTCTTCCTTAGCGGCTTCCTGTTTCGGAGATACTTGCATCTCGAACAAAGCAACCAACCCCGTCATGCTCAGCGCGACGGCTATCAATACTAATGTATTTTTCTGCAATTTCATAGTAACTGAGAATTGGGCATTGGGCATTGGGCATTGGGCATTGGGCATTGTTAACTGTTGACTGTTGACTGTTGACTGTTGACAGTTGATTAATGTTATTGGTTTTTTGTTATTAGCCACAGCAAAGGATTAACAAATGACAAATGACAAATGACAACAGTCAACAGTCAACAGTCAACAGTCAACAGTCAACAGACAACAGTCAACAGTCAACTAACTTATCTTCTCTTCCACCAGATAGCGCCGCCAATTCCCAGTCCGAGTAAAGGCCAAATTAGCCAAGCTAAAACCAGCAATCCTATTTGGATGGGCGTCATGTTAATGCGGCGGTTGGTAGCTTTTTTCGGACTGATAGAAAAGCTTTGCTGGTCTGGTTTACTCAACCAACTGACTGAATTGATAAACACGTCGCTATTGAGTTGTTGGTCAAACCAACCGTTAGTCACAAATTGAGATGTGCCAATTACTACCATTCGCGATGTTTTTCTAGGAGTTGAAGGCGCGGAAGGAGTTGACTTTGGACTGGGAGATGTTGTGGGAGATGCTGTGGGAGATGTTTCTGGTGTCGGTGTGGGAGATGCTGTGGGAGATTCTGTCGGTATTGGCGAACTTTCTGGATATGCTGTGGGATATGCTGTCGGAGATGCTGCCGGTGTTGGCGAAGTCGTCGGTAATACAGGAGGCGTAGCTTCTTGCGAGACAATCACCGAATAGCTGATTGGGGAAGCTGTTGGTGAAGTTGTCGGCGAGGGCGAAGTTGTTGGCGACGGTGAAGTTGTTGGCGATGGTGAAGTTGTTGGCGATGGCGAAGTTGTTGGCGATGGTGAAGTTGTTGGCGATGGTGAAGTTGTTGGCGATGGTGAAGTTGTTGGCGATGGCGAAGTAGTTGGCGACGGTGAATCTGTCGGCGATGGCGAAGTAGTTGGCGACGGTGAATCTGTCGGCGATGGCGAAGTAGTTGGCGATGGTGAATCTGTCGGCGATGGTGAATCTGTCGGCGATGGTGAATCTGTCGGCGATGGGGAATCTGTCGGCGATGGGGAATCTGTCGGTGATGCTTGGGGTGAAGGCGAGGGCGAAGTTGTCGGTGATGCTTGGGGTGAAGGCGACGGCGAAGTTGGTGAAGGTGAAGGTGAGGGCTTTAAGGGAGTGCTGTCAGTGGACGATCGAACTAAAGCTACACCTAATAATAGCGGGCCTTGTCGATCGGTCTTTTGATCGAACTCCAATTTCTTAGTCGTCAAATCGCTTTCCGCCCAACTTTCTTGACTCGTCCAAATCAGCGGTTTTTCCTCTATCCCTTCTACGGGCGAGGTTTCCAAAGCACGCGCAAACGGATAGAAAGAAATGCCGGTGCCAAAACTTTGAGTAATCGGATGTTCGCCGTAGCGCCTGACTGTGGGAACCGTGGGGCCGAGGCCAAATCTTTGACCAGTACCCGAAGCATCGATGGCCAAGCGGGTGTCTAGTTTTACGCCCCATTCTTGCAGCAATTTGTCCAATCCCGTATCAGTTGCCGGGTCTACCATTAACAATAAACTGCCACCGCGATCGAGATAAGCTCTTAGTGCTTTAATTTCTGTATCGGAAAACGGTTTGTCCTGCCCCGGAACGATTAAAGCATCTGCATCTTCTGGCACTTCTTTGCGTTCGGTCAAATTCAGCGTTTGGGCGTTGTAGTATTTATCTTTCAGAGCTTTTTCAGCTTGCTGAATACCGCCTTGACCTTCCTTTATCGGGCGGGCTCCTTTGCCTTGCAAAAAGTAAACTGTAGCAACGCGAGTGCTCAGGATTTCTTCTAAGCCATTGGTAAGTTTTATCTCTGAAAGCCCTTGATTCGGGTCGCTACCAAAAGCAGTGCCGCCTTTTTGCAGTACCTGTTTTTTGTCACCGGATTGCAGGTAAACTTCTCCGACGCTGGTAATGCTAAATTCCCGCGCTTTTCCCGGTTGGGCTAGCGGGTCAACAAACTCAAATTGGAACTTTTCGCCTCCCTCGCGTTTGTAGCTTTGCAGCAATTCTTTGATTTGGGGATTTTGGGTGGGGTCAAACACCCAAACTTTGACTGTTTGTTGCAGGTTTCGCAGTATTTGTTGAGTCTGCGGGGCGAGGGTAAATTGTTGGCTTTCGGTTAAGTCGAGGCGGACGGGATAGCGAACTGCTATGAAGTTAATTACTCCGAGAATCACAAAGACGGCGAGGGTAGCAATCAGGGCGTTGGTGCTGGCTTGAGTGGAACGCTGCCCCCAAAAGCTTTGTTCGTAACTCAAATATAGCAGCCAAAGTGCGATCGTCACTGCTCCGGCAATCACTAAACCGACTGTCAGGGGGTCCCATACTCCAGATACAAGTGCTGCTGTTACCCCCGCTGCGATGAGGAGGGGGCCCAGCAAAAAAACGTATTTCCAATTTTTTTTGCTAATTTTCATAAGGTAAATATTGAGTGAGAAAATTCCGCTTCAAGGATGTTATTCTATATCGCATTAGCCTGCAACCATGCTGTTAAATCTGACTGATTGTTGAAGTCCAGCACGGCATCTCCTAGTTCTTCTAATTGCTCTACGCCTAATTCACGGATGCAGTTTTCGGTTTCCGGTTGTATTGTGCCTAAACGCCGCACTAGCTGACGCAATATTAAGGAAAGTTGAGCGGTTTTTGTCACCTGTTCTCTTGCTACCTCTATGGCAATCTGCTGGTCTTGAATCCACAGTTCTTGCTTCTGCAATTCATTTAATTCTTGCTGAGTGAAGTTTTCCTCGCTGGCAATTCTAAAAGCTTTCTGAATTTCTGGAACTGCACTGAGTGTTTCTGGTACTGTGTCCAGATTGCTGGTATTTTCGAGAAAGTAAATCCATTGCTCGGCACTTGTTTCTAATTCTGCTAATTCCTTGCTAAATTTTGGCAGTTCGATAAATACTAATTCTATTTCAGTATCTGGACACTCAAACTGTTGCTCTTTTTCTTGGAAAACAAACCGTGACATAAATTCCGGCTGATTTTCAAACATTTCAAAGTCTGTAATTTTCAAGGAAATTACTGTTTTTAGTCTTTCGTAGCGTTCTTTTCCTGTTAATTGCTGGCTGTAGCTTTTGGCAGCGTTGTACAAAACTCTGTTCCCAAAGGAAGGCACGTTGATCAGTTGAATTTCAACTAGGGCGATTCTGTCGCCGTTAATTGTGGCTTTGACATCTAGGTGTGTGTCTTGGACTCCGAGAGTTGGAGTTTCTGGCGGGGAGTCGATTATTTCTAAGTCTTCGATGATCGGCTGTGCTTCATAAAGGATGGCGTTTAAAAAATTAATCAGGATGTCTTTGCTGTCGCTGGAACCGAATATTTTTTTGAACGCAAAGTCGATTTTGGGATTAATAAATCTCATTCTTTCAAGTAATTAGTGGAATAACTAACATTAATTGGGAACTGGGAATTGGGCATTGGGCATTGGGCATTGGGCATTGCGAATTGGGAAGTGGTGGTTTTTCCTTTAATGTGCAACTCTCCAAATCTCTTACTTTCCCACTCTTTCCTCTTTATTCCCCGAAGCCTTCCCTGATGCTTTTAGGAACGCTGATATCGCAGCGCATCGATGGATTGGGCGGTCAGAAATACTCCTAAAATGATGTAACTGGCCAACATAATTAAACTGCTGGTATCGAAAACTCCCTTGACAAGATTGGTGTAATTTGTTAAGAGGGACAAATGTCCTAATGCTGTTCCGAAAGGGCCACCGATACCGACGGCGGCTGCATCGATCACCCAGAGAAATAATACTAGGGCGAAGGTGAGGATGGCGGATAAAATTGTGCTGTCGGTGAGGGAGGAAATAAACATTCCGAGCGACAATACTCCTGCTGCTAGTAATATTAAGCCGGCGTGTCCTAGCAGAAGAACTCCGGGGGGTACGGGTGGGGTTGAGGAACTGAGGACGATCGCCTCGCAGAACAGCAGGGGCAGCAACATTGTGGTATAAAATGTTAAAACTCCCAGGAGTTTGCCGGTAGCAACTGCCCAGTTTGTTAAGGGCGATGTGGCTAATAGTTCTAAGGTTCCGCGTTTGCGTTCTTCTGCGTAAAGTCCCATAGAGAGTGCGGGTAGTACGAACAAGGAAAGGGAACCCATAATTCGCAGAAAGAGTTGCAGGAATTCGTAGGCTACGTCGATGGGAGGTTCGGTAATTCCCATTTGGTCTCGCTGGCCGATTTGGGGAATTAACCCGTCGGGGGCGAGGAGGATGGCTATTAAAAAGTAGCCGGTGATTAGCCAAAAGACTGCTGCGATGGCATAGGCTAATGGCGAGGCAAAATAGCTTTGTAGTTCTTTGCGGTAAATTGCGATAATATTACTAATCATTACTAACCTTTAGGAATTGGGAATGGGTAATTGGCCATTGGTAATTGGTTCATTCTGAGTCGCCTGCGGGTGGTTTTTCGCTGTCGTCGCTATCCTGTTGCTTTCTTTCTATTTGTCGCTTTTTGGTAAGAGGTGGCTGTTCTGGTCGAGAATCGCTAGTTGGTTGTGGCTTTTTTTTAAGTGGCCGTTTTTTTACAACTGGTTCGGATTCTGGTTGAGAATGCTCGCTCGACTCTACCGTTTCTGAAACTTCTAGATTTTCGACTATCGGTTCTGGCTGAGAATGCTCGCTCGACTTTGGTGAATCTAAAATCGGTTCTGGTTGAGGATGTTCTAGCGACTCTACCGTTTCTAAAACAACGGGCCGATTTTCGACCACCGGTTCTGGTTGAGGATGTTCTAGCGACTCTACTGTTTCTGAAACAACGGGCCGATTTTCGACAACCTGTTCTGGTTGAGGATATTCTAGCGACTCTACTGTTTCTGAAACTTCTAGATTTTCGACTATCGGTTCTGGCTGAGAATGCTCGCTCGACTTTGGTGAATCTAAAATCGG
>NZ_JAUBUG010000011.1:69975-70340 GCF_036705345.1 Microcoleus sp. B3-D2 | reverse complement strand
TTCTGGTTCTAGTGGAGAATGCTCGATCGACTCTACTGTTTCTACAATGAGCAAATTTTCGACAATCGGCTCTGGTTCTGGTGGAGAATGCTCGCTCGACTTTGGTGAATCTAAAATCGGTTCTGGTTCTGGTGGAGAATGCTCGCTCGACTTTGGTGAATCTAAAATCAGTTCGGATTCTGGTTGAGAAAGTTCTAGCGACTTTGGCGCATCTAAAATCGGTTCGGATTCTGGTTGAGAAAGTTCTAGCGGCTCTACCATTTGAACAATGAGCAGATTTTCGACAACCGGTTCTAGTTGAGGATGTTCGATCGACTCTACCGTTTCTGAAACTTCTAGATTTTCGACTATCGGTTCTGGTTGAG